>QGUX01000329.1 GCA_003242275.1 Pseudomonadota bacterium
CCCGCACACGCGCGCCTGAAGGCGGGATTGGGCGCCTGGGTGGCCGGCCCCGGGGCGGGCGCGGCGAGAAGGGCTGCAACGGCGGTCCATGCAAGCTGCTTCGTGCTCCGCATAGTCATTCCCCCAATGGACTCAGGGCCGGCGCGCGCTGACCAGGGAATAGTAGCCCTGCCCCGTGCCCTGCGCTTCGACATCGGTGAAACCCGCCTGCTCGAGGAAACCGCGCAGTTCCGGCAGGCTGTATTGCCGGCCCCGGGTGCCCATCAGCATCAGCAGCGAGAACGCCGCCGCGTGCAGCGGGCCGCAACCATCGTCGTCCATCAGCATCTCGTGCAGGAGGATGCGGCCGCCCGGGGGCAGCGCTTCGAAGGACCGCTTCGCCAGCAGGCAGCAGGTCTCCCCGGACCAGTCATGGAAGACGTTCGAGAAGAAGTGCACGTCGTGGCCGCGCGGCCACGGCTCGGTGAACATGTTGGCCGCATGCGTGGCGACGCGCCCGCCGACGCCGGCGGCCGCGATGTAGCGCGCGGCCTCGCTGCAGATGGTGCCGATGTCGAGCACCGTGGCGCGAAGCTGCGGCCAGGCGCGCACCAGTTCGATCGAGAAGATGCCCGAGCCGCCGCCCACGTCGAGCACGTGGCGCACGCCGTCGAACACCGGCAGCATCGCCACGGCGCGCGAGGAAGCGCGGCTATGCGCGTTCATGAAGGCCGTGATCCCGGCAGCCAGGTCCGGCGGCATCTCGCCGCGCTCCCACTCGGCCGAGGCGGACCTGTAGGTCTCGGCGCGGCCGCCGGTGCGCAGCGTGACCATCAGCTGTTCGTGCAGCGGCTGCTGCTCCGCGAAGCGCTTGACCAGCGGCCCGGCATAGCCGTCGGCCTGCGGGTGCAGCCAGGTGCGCGCCGCGGCCGTGGCCCGCCAGCGTCCCCCGCGCCGCTCGACATAGCCCAGCGCCGCCAGCATGCCCAGGTGCACGCCCAGCGCGCGCTCATCCACGCCCAGCTCGGCGGCCAGCTCGCCGGTTTCCTTCGCGCGGGCGGAGATCGCCGCGAAGGTTCCCACCTCGTCCGCCACGGATACCACCGGGAAGCGGAACATCGCCAGCCAGGTGTCCCAGACGATGCGGTCGTCGGTGGTGACGGGCAGAGTGCTCATGACTGCAGCTTGCGCGGTGCCGTTTCCTTCAGGAACAGTGCGACGATGAAGCCCACCACCAGACCCGTGGCGGCGAAGTACAGCGCGCCCTTCAGGCCCCATTCCGGCTGGGCGGCGATCCATCCGGCCACGATGGGCGCCGCGCCGCCGCCGATGAATTCGCCGGCGAAGATCACGAAACCGGCCATCGAGGCCAGCATGCCCGGCGGCGCGGCCTCGGCGGCCACCGGGCCGGCGAGGATGGCCAGCGCCGCGAAGTTGAACAGCGAGGCGAGGAACAGCAGCACCCACAGCAGCGTGGTGTTCTCCGGCCCGGCCTGGGTGAAGAAGTACAGCGACAGCGCCGCCAGGATGTAGGACGCCAGCGTGGCCAGCTTGCGGCCGACGAGGTCGGAGATGGCCGGCATGGCGAACTGGCCGATGCAGCCGCCCACACCCACCGCGGTGAACACCGAGCCGGCCGTCACCGCGTCCAGGCCCAGTCCCGCGCCGGCCGGGGCGGTCAGGTAGGCCTGCAGCAGGGCCGCGATGACGAAGATGCCGCCCATCGCGCAGATCAGCGTCAGTGGCGCGACCTTGGCATTGCGGTGGCCGAACATGTTGAGGAAGGCGGTGCCGTTGACGCCACCGTGGCCGGTGGCCGCGCGCTGCGCCGGCTCGCGCACCACGAACCACATCAGGACGGCCATCACCAGCCCGGGCGCGCCGACGATCATGAACACCGCGCGCCAGCTGTAGCTCTCGAGCAGCCGCGTGGCGATGAACGGTGCCAGCGCCAGGCCGAAGAGCGAGATCATGCACTGGAAGATGCCGTTGTTCATGCCGCGGCGCGAGGGCCTGGAGGCCTCCACCGCCACGGCGACGCCGGTGGAGGCGACCGGGCCCTCCGCCACGCCCATGATGATGCGGAAGAAGGCCAGCGCCATGACCGAGCCGGCCAGGCCGCTGAGCACCGACATCAGCGAGAACACGACGATGGCCGGCACCAGCACCGCGCGGCGGCCCAGCTTGTCGGCAAGGTATCCCATCACCAGCGCCGAGATGCCCCAGGCCATGCCGAGGTAACCCGCCAGCGCACCGCCGTCTTCGGGGGTCAGGCCCAGGTCCTGCGCCATGGTCGAGTTCGGTGACTGCAGGATGATGGGCAGCACGAACCGGTCGAGGCCGACCAGGCCGAAGGTGATGCTGAGCAGAAGGATGATCTTCCACTCGTAGGACGTGTCGTGACCCTTCGCTTCGGACATTGGACTCCCCCTTCTCCCTGGTTGTTGTTGTCGGTTCGTTCTCGTGTCCGGGTCGCGTCGACGACGTGGCGCTAGCGTCGTCCCCACAATCGTCGCGACGCCAGCTCGGCGCCGTCGACCAGTGATTTCAGTTTCAGCCAGACGATGTCCGGGTCCACCGGCCCGAAGCCGGCGAAGGTGCCGAAGCCGCAGTCGGTGCCGGCGAGGATGCGCTCGCGACCGAAGATGTCGGCGAAGCGCTGCAGCCTCTCGGCCACCAGCTCCGGGTGCTCGACGTAGTTGGTGGTGGTGCCGAGCACGCCGGGGACCAGCAGCTTTTCCTCCGGCACCGCCGATTTCATCTCCCGGAACACCTTCCACTCGTGGGCGTGGCGCGGGTTGGCGGCCTCGAACAGGATGGCCTGGGGCCTGGCCTTCATCACCACCGGCAACAGCTTCTCCATCGGCACGT
>QGUX01000092.1 GCA_003242275.1 Pseudomonadota bacterium
CCCCCTTCATATTCTTCGGCACCGTCAAATTTATATAATACTCACCCCAGGACACGAACAGGGCCTTGTTCAGCCAGTCATAGGGACCAGCCGGTGCGTCGAAGCGCGCCAGCGCGCGCATGTAGTACTGGTCCGGCGGCACCACCTCGCCCGCATTCAGCCGCGCCATCACTGCCGGCGGCCCATGGCGCATGCCCTTGCTCGACACGCGGATGGTCACCCCGTCGTGCGTCAGCATGGCGCCGGAAACATCGAGCCGGGCAATGCCGTCGGACTGGATGAGCTGCCAGTCGTAGGAACCGGGGATCACGGTGCCGCGCAGGCGCGGGCCGGCGAAGCTGCCGGTGCCGATGGGCACCCCCTGGTGGAAGCCGGTGGGAACCTGTCCCACCTGCACGGGCCGAAGCACCTGCACCTCGGCGGTCATCAGCCATTCGAGCTGGATCGGATCGGGCATCGTGGCAACGCTCCTGTCGGGGAGCGCAAGTATCGCCCGCAGCGCAGCGCGCCGCGAGACCCAGGAGCCATGCCCCCCCGGCTAGGGGATCTGGCGCAGGGCCGGCCGGCCCGCCGGCGCGCGCGGGTCGCGCCAGGGGTCGACGTTCACCCGCGGAAAGTATTGCGCCAGCCGCTGCTTCACCTCGGTGAACCGCGGGTCGGAGGCCAGGTTGGTCCACTCGTGCGGATCGTTGTCGTGGTCGTAGAGCTCCTCGAAGCCGTCCGCATAGCGCGTGTAGCGCCAGCGCCGGTCGCGCACGGAGTGGTTGTTCTTGCCCCAGGTGCTCAGCACCGCCCGGTCCCATGGGAGGTCGGGATTCTCCAGCAGTGGCCGCAGGCTGGTGCCGCCCTCCAGGTGCGGCGGCGCGGGAAGTCCCGCCAGGTCGACCAGCGTGGGATACAGGTCCATCGAGCTGACCGGCACATGGGAACGGCTGCCCGGCCTGGTCACCCCCGGCGCGACGATGATGAAGGGAACCCGCAGCGAGGGCTCCCACAGCGTCTCCTTCTCCCGCTGGTTCTTCTCGCCGAGCTGGTAGCCGTGGTCGCTCATCAGCACGATGATGGTGTTGTCGGCGCGTCCGCTGGCATCCAGCGCATCGAGCACCCTCCCCACCGCCTCGTCCGCCAGCGTCACGCTGGACAGGTAGGCCTGCACCGCGTCCTTCCAGGCGCCGGCCTCCATGATGGGCTTCATCCGCTGCCGGTCGCGATGCTCCGGCGCGATGTCGTCGAGGTCGTCCTCCTTGTACGGCGGCAGCTCGATGGCGCCGAGCTCGTACATGTCGAAGTACTGCGAGGGGTTGTACCAGGGCGCGTGCGGCCGGTAGATGCCCGCCGCCATGAACCGGCTCTGCGCGCTGCCTTCGGTCTCCTTCATCCGCCGCACCACGTAGGCGCTGGTCATGCCGTCGATGGTGGCATCGAAGGTCGCCACCACCGGTCCCCAGTTGAACTTGAGCCGCTCGACCGCCGCGGGCTTGAGCTCGTCGGGAAGCTGCCAGTCCAGCGCGGGCCAGAAATCGTTCCAGGCCTTCACGTCATTGAAGCCGGGATGCCCGTCGGGAAAGAACGTATGGGCGTGGAAGATCTTGCCGGCACCGAAGGTGAGGTAGCCGGAATCCCGGAACCAGCGCGGCAGCGACGGCTTGTCGGCGAACAGCTCCATCGCGCGCCAGTCCTGGGCGTTGTTGTACACCCCGGAAGTGGACGGCAGCAGCCCGAACAGCGCCGCGGTGCGGATGGCATTGCATTGCGGCGCCACCGACTGTGCATTGGTGAAGGTCATGCCGCGCTGGGCCAGCCGCGTGAGGTTCGGCGTGATGGCCTGCCGGTCCCCCAGCGGCTCGACCATGGCATTGAGGTCATCCACCAGGATCAGGAGCACGTCGGGCCGGCGTGAATCCGCCGCCGTGAGCGGACAGGCCCATGCCGCGATCGCCGCGGCCACTGCGCAGACTGCGCCAGATCGCCAGGATTTGCCGTTCATGGTCGTTTCCTGCTCACCGGGACGGCGGCGATGTTAGCCACAACATCCGCGGCGCGGGACGACGACCTGCGTTTCCGGCCCCCGTGGTGTCTATCACTCCCCCCGCCGCGAAATTTTCGCGGCGGGAGGACATCACCGCGGCACCGGGGATTCACCGCGCCGGAGGATTTTCCTCCGCATGCAGCGCGGCCTGCTCCGCCACCAGGAAGGCGTGGATGTCCGCCACGTCTTCCCGGCCCAGCACATCCGCGAAGCTGGCCATGCCATTGGGCGCCAGCGCACCGCCGTGCACGATGCTTTCGAAGGCCTGGTGCGTGGGCGCGGGCATGCGGAACAGGTCCGGATAGGCCGACAGCCGCGCCTCGCCGCGGCCGCCATGGCAGAACACGCAGTAGGTGAAGAAATGGCCGGCGCCGCGCTGCACCCGCTCGGGCGTGATGTCCGGCAGCTCCGGCGGCGGCGGCGTCTGCTGCGGCTGGCGCGCCGGCGGCAGCGGCGTGGCGCCACCGCCCAGCCTGAAGGCCAGCAGCCGCCCGTAATTCTGGTAACGGTAGGCGGCGCTCTCCTGCGGATACATCGGCGCCATCGCGCCGCCGAACCCTGCCAGCACCGCGATGTACTGCTCGGACCCGATCTCGTAGCTCACCGGCGCCGCCATGATGCCGGTGCCCACCTCGATCTCCTTCAGCAGCTCGCCCGAATCGGCCGCCAGCACCAGGAGCTTGCCGGCCGAGGTGCCCAGCACCACGAGGTTGCCGGCCGTGGTCAGCACGCCGCCGCCGGCCAGTTCCGAGCGTCCCAGCGGGATGCGCCAGCGCTCCTGCTGCGCCACCGGATCCCAGGCGATGAGGAACTCGCGCGTGGCCGGATCCGGCAGCCCCGGGCGGGAGGCGATCACGGCGTCGTACTGCGCACGCTCGGGCGGCGAGAGCAGGTCGACGAAGAAGCTGAACGCGATGTGGTGCGCGGAGTTGGTGCGCCCCGGCTGCCAGCGGTACTCGCCGGGCTGCGGGCCCATCACCATGCCGGACTCGCGCGCGGGGATGTACACCAGTCCCGTCTGCGGATTGAAGGCCATGGGCGGCCAGTTGTGGCCGCCGGCGCCGGTGGGAAAGATCAGCGTGGGACCCTTCTCGTACGTGGCGTCAGGATTGATGGCGGGCCGTCCGTTCTCGTCCAGCCCCGTGGTCCAGTTCACGAACACATAGGGCTTGCCCGAGATGAACTCGCCGGTCTCGCGGTCGAGCACGTAGAAGATGCCGTTCTTCGGCGCCTGCATCAGCACCTTGCGCTCGCGGCCGTCGATGGTGAGATCCGCCAGGATCATGTTCTGCGTGGCGGTGTAGTCCCACATCTCGCCGGGCGTGGTCTGGTAGTGCCACACCAGCCGTCCGGTGGAGGGCCGGATGGCGAGGATGGAGGCCAGGAACAGGTTGTCGCCACCGCCGGGGCTCCTGTACCAGGGCGCCAGCGGCGAGGCATTGCCCGTGCCCACGTACAGCAGGTCGAGCTCGGGGTCGTAGTTCATCTCGCCCCACACCGTGCCGCCGAGGCCGGATTCCCAGTCCGAATCCGGCGACCACGTGGCCAGCGCCATTTCCATCTCCGGGTGCTCGGGCGGCCCCTTGGCCGGATCGCCCGGCACCGTGAAGAACCGCCAGCGCTGCTCGCCGGTCGTGAGGTCATAGGCCGTGATGTAGCCGCGCACGCCGTACTCCGCGCCGCTGTTGCCGACCACCACCACGTCGCCGGCCACCTGCGGCGGGCCGGTAATGGTGTAGGAGCGCAGGTCGCGGTCGATCAGCGTGTCGGCCCTCCAGATCTCGCGGCCGTCGCGCGCGTCCAGCGCCACCAGGTGGCCGTCGAGCGTGGCCACGTACACCCTGCCCTTCCACACCTGCAGCCCCCGGCTGACCACGTCGCAGCAGGCCTTGCGGTTGTAGCTGCCGTCCACCTCGGGGTCGTAACGCCAGAGCTGCCTGCCGGTGCGCGCGTCCACCGCGATCGCCGAGCCCCAGGGCCCGGAGGCATAGATCACGCCATCCACCACCAGCGGCGTGGCCTCCTGGCCGTGCTCGACGCGGCCGCGATGCGAACGGAACTCGTATTCCCAGGCAAAGCCGAGGTCCTCCACATTGCCGGCATGGATGCGGGCCAGCGGCGAGAAGCGCTCGGCGCGCCAGGTGCGCCCCAGCGCCAGCCACTGGCCGGGCTCGTCATCGGCCGCCAGCAGGCGTTGGGCATCCACGTTGCCGGGAGGTTTTCCCGAACAGGCGGCCAGCAGCAACATCAGTCCAGGCAGGATGACTCGGCGCATTTCAGGTCCCACGCGATTCGTCGAGGGCGCGAGATATAACACTGTCGCCCGCCGCGTGCAGGCATCATGCGGACCTGCCGGCACTTGCCTTGGATACGCAGACCGGCGAGGCTCTTCCCCCGAGGGCTGAACACCAAGGGGGAGCTGATGGACCTGGGCATCAGGGGCCGCCGCGCCATCGTCAATGGCGCCAGCGCCGGCATGGGACGTGCCGCCGCGGAAATGCTGGCCATGGAGGGCGTGGACCTGGTGATCTGTGCGCGCCGGCGCGAACGGCTCGAGCAGGCCGCCGGGGAGCTGCGCCGGCACGGCGTCTCGGTGACGGCGGTGGCCGCCGACCACAGCACCGAGGAGGGCCGCGCCAAGGTGCTCGCCGCCTGTCCCGACCCGGACATCCTGGTCGCCACCTGCTCGCCGCCGCCGCTGACGCCGGACCACACCGCCATCACGCCGGAGCAATGGCGCTCGGCGCTGGAGATCGGCCTGATGAGCCCGGTGCGTTTCATCGAGGCGGTGCTGCCGGGCATGGTGAAGCGCCGCTGGGGGCGCATCGTCAACATCACCACCATCGCCGCCAAGTATCCGCTGGAGCTGCGCATCCTGAGCGGCGGGCCGCGCGCCGCGCTGGCCAACTACACCGGCGCGGTGGCGCGCCGCGTCGCACCCGACAACGTGACGCTGAACAACGTGCTGCCGGGCATGTTCCACACCGCCGCGGTGGAGGCGCAGTTCACCGCCGCGGCCCAGCGCAATGGCACCACCTACGAGCAGGAGGTGGCGAAGTTCGTCGAGGCCTACCAGATTCCCGCCGGCCGCTTCGGCCAGCCGCGCGAGGTGGGCTCGCTGGTGGCGTGGCTGTGCAGCGAGTTCGCCGGCTACATCACCGGCCAGAACATCGTGATGGACGGCGCGACCACGCGCTCGACGTTCTGATGGGCGCCACCACCAGCCTGCCGGCCGACGTCGGCGAACGCCTGTACGGCCGCACGCTGCGGCGGCTGCTGCTGCCCATCGCGCTGCTGACCTTCATCAACTCCATCGACCGGATGAACGTCAGCTTCGCCGGCCAGCCCATGTCGGCCGACACGGGCATGTCGGCGACGGTATTCGGCCTCGGCGTCAGCACCTTCTTCGCTGCGTACCTGATCTTCCAGTACCCGCATGCGCTGCTGCTGCGCCGGATGGGCATCCGGCCGTGGCTGCTGCTGTCGATGTCGGTGTGGGGCATTGCCGGCATCTTGATGTCGCGCGTGGAGGACGCCACCGATTTCATGGTGGCGCGCTTCCTGCTCGGCACGGCCGAGGCCGGCTTCGCGCCGGGCATGACCTGGTACATCAGCCAGTGGACGCCGCGCGCCACGCGCGCGCGCGCGATGGCAGTGGCGCTGGCCGCGGTGCCCTTCTCGCTGGTGGTCGGCGGGCCGCTGTGCGGCTGGCTGCTGGGCATGGGCAATCCGCTCGAGCTGGCCGGCTGGCGCTGGATGTTCCTGGTATCGGCGATTCCGAACTTCCTGTTCGCCGTGGCGGCGGCCTTCTACTTCGTCGACCGGCCGCGCCAGGCGCGGTGGCTCAGCGAAGAGGAAGGCCGGCAACTGGAGGCGCAGGTCGACGCCGAGCGCGACCAGTCGGCTCCGGCCAGGCTGTCCTGGGGCGAGGCCATGGCCGACACGCGCATCTGGCTGTGCTGCGCGGTGTGGTTCCTGGTGATGACCGGCTCCTACGCGCTGGTGTACTGGCTGCCACAGATCGTGCGTCAGCTCGCACTGGCCCGCAGCGAGTTGCTGATCGGCACGCTCAGCGCGCTGCCCCAGGCGGGCGTGGTGGCCGGGCTGTTCCTCAATGCACGGCATTCCGATCGCAGCGGCGAGCGACTGCGCCACTCGGCGGCGGGCGCCCTGCTGGCGGGCATCGCGCTGGCCGTGGCCGTGTTCCTGCCGGAAGGTACGGCGGTGCTGGCGCTGCTGGTGGTAGCGGGCTTCGGTTTCGGCGCCACCCAGGGCGTGTTCTGGACGGTGCCGCAGGCGCTGGGCATCGGCGGCGGGCACGTGCCCGTGGGCGTGATCGCGGCCATCAGCATGGCCGGCACCGCCGGCGGCATCGTGGGACCGGCGATGCTGGGCTGGCTGCTCGACCTCAGCGGCAGCCACCTCGCCGGCATCCTGGTGCTGGCCGGCTTCCTGCTCGCCGCATCGGCCGCGCTGTGGCTGTGGCGCGCGCCACGACGCGTGGAGGTGGGCCATGCCGCCTGATCATTCGCCCTTGCTGGCGCCCCCGGGCCTCACGTTCGCGTTCCGCATCGTGCTGCACTTCGATGACGGGCCGCGCCTGCGCTTCGCGCCGGCACACCGTGCCGGCCGGCGCGGCTTCGTCGCCGTGCAGGGCGGCGAGATCGAGGGCCCGCGGCTCACCGGTCGCGTCCTCTCCCGCTCGGGCGGCGACTGGCCGCGCTTCTGGCCGGGCGGACTGGTGGAGTTCGAGGCCCACTACCAGCTCGAGGCCAGCGACGGCACGCCCATCTACATCCACAACCAGGGCATCGCCTGGTCCACGCCCGAAGTGCTCGCGCGCATCGAGGCGGGACAGCCCGTGCGGCCCGACGAAACCTACTGCCGCGTGACGCCCCGTTTCGAAGTGCCGGAGGGACCGCATGAATGGCTGGCGCGCACGCTGTTCGTGGGCATCGGCGAGCGGCGCGGCAGCAGTTCGGTGTTCGAGTACTACGAGGTCACATGAGCCGCTCTTCCGACCCACGCGCGGCGGCGCCAGCGGTGCTGACGGCCGCGGACCGCCTGGCCATCCACGAGGTGCTGGCCCGCTACGCCTGGAGCCTCGACACCGGTGACGAGGAAGGTTTCATCGCCTGCTTCACGCCGGACGCGGAACTGGCCTGGGAGTCCTTCGCCGAACCCGGCACCTGGCGCGGCCATGCCGCGCTGCGCCGCTTCATCGCCTGGTTCCGCTCGCGGCCGGAGTCCGCCGGACGCCAGCATCATGTCAGCAACATCGTCGTCGAACCCGCGCCGCAGGGCGCGCGGGCACGCTCCTACGTGCTGGTGGCGCTGGCCGTGGGCGACGGGCCGCACCGCCTGAACGTGATGGGCTACTACGAGGACGACCTGGTCCGCGAAGCAGAGCGGTGGCGGCTGTCGCGGCGGGTCATCCGTGACTGGCGCGGCGCGGTGCTGGAGAACTTCCCCGGGCAACAGCCTCCGCCGCGCCCGCGGCCAGCGGTGCTGGACGACCTGTGGGCGACGCAGTCCGGGCCGGGCGCATGACGGTCGAGATTCCGGCGGCGCTGCTCTCGCCGGAAGCACTCACCGGCGTGCTCGAGGACGTGGTGCTGCGCGAGGGCACGGACTACGGCGAGGTCGAGCGGACCTTCGCGGAGAAGGTGGCGCAGCTTCGCCGCGCAGTGGACCGCGGCGAGGCCCGCATCCTGTTCGACCCGGACAGCGGCACCGTCACCATCCTGCCCGTGACGCTCCGCTGACGGACCCTTGCGGAGTCGCGGTTCCACCTCCATCCCGCCGCCCCGTGGATGCGGTGCAATATTCCTGCAGGAATGAATTTTCGTGGGAGAATCCCCCCGTCAACCCTCCGCTACGCGGACGAAACCTTGAGGAGATGAAGCATGAGAAGGACCGTTCGTTGCCTGGTCGCCAGCCTGATCGTTGCCACGGCAGTACCGGCGCTCACCCTCGCTGCCGATGCCGCCAAGTACTCGGTGTCCGAGACGCAGGTCGCCACGTTGCTGGACGATCCGGCCGCCAATGAAGTGCTGAAGAAGATGATCCCCACCGTCTATGCCAACGAGATGTTCCATACGATGGGCCGGGAACTGACGCTGAAGGCCATCCAGCAGTACGAGCCGGAAGCCCTGAGCGACGAGAACCTCGCCAAGGTGCAGGCAGAACTGGACAAGCTCACGCCGAAGGCCGCCGCCAAGCCGGCCAAGTAGCACCCCGGGCGGCGTCCCGCCGCCCTTCCTTCCCGATCCCTGCAGGCGCCCGGTCGGGCGCCTGTTTTTTGTCCCCGTTCAGACAGTTGCCTGGTCAAAAAATCCCACCCTGCGGAATTTCGGTTCACATCTTTGTTCACATCGGCCCGGATCGGTGTTATAGATTTCCTGCCTCCGGGAATTATTCCGGTGGGATACAACAACAACGACCACCGTGCGCAAGCACGAGCAACAGGGGGCCGCGATGCGTTCGATCCGTGGATGTGTTCGCCTGATTCTCTCCGCCGCCGCCATGACTGCGGCGGGCCAACCAGCCCTTGCAGCCCAGTCTGCGCAGGATGCGGATGACGATTACGCACTGGAAGAAGTGGTGGTCACCGCCACCCGCCAGTCCGATACGGTCAACCGCGTTGCCCTGGCTGTTACTGCGCAGTCACAGGACGAGCTGGACAAGCGCGGAATCCTGGACATCGCCGACCTGGAGGGCGTGGTTCCCGGCCTGCGCCTGGCCGGCCGCGAGGCTTCCGGCAACGTGAACGTGGCGATCCGCAGCATCCGCCAGGAAACCGCCACTTCCGCCACCACGGGCTTCTATCTGGACGAGACCTCGCTGCAGAAGCGCTCTGCCGCGGCCTTCGCGGCCCAGAACGGCACGCCGGTGCCACCCCTGTTCGACCTCGAGCGCGTGGAGGTGCTGCGCGGACCGCAGGGCACCCTGTTCGGTGGCGGCTCGGAGGGCGGCACGATCCGCTACATCCAGGCCCGTCCCAGCCTCACCGAGTACTCCGGCTACGGCCGCGCCCAGTGGATGAGCACCAAGGGCGGCGATCCCAGCTACGAGGGAGGCGTGGCCTTCGGCGGACCCATCATCGAAGGCAAGCTCGGCTTCCGCGCCAGCATCTTCGCCCGCGAAACCGGCGGTTACATCGACCTGACCGACTACCGCACCCAGGAGATCTTCGATGAGGACGCCAACAGCGGCAAGGTGCGTGCCGGCCGCGTGGCCCTGACCTGGAAGCCCACCGACCGCACGGAGCTGACGCTGCAGTACATGAAGTCGGTCGACAAGACCGACCAGCTGGGAAGGTCCTACAACCTGTCGGAACCGGGGCAGCTGGAGGTCGATCCGGTCTGCTTCAACCGTGACGACATCATCAATGCGCCCTCCCCGGGAGAGCGGTCGATCCTGATTGCCCTGCCTGCTCCGGTCTGTTTCGGCATCCCCAACGGTTACCTGGTTCCGGGGTACACCGTCGGTCCGTTCAACCTGGAACGGTTCCAGTCGCTCGCCTTCGGCAGGACCCCCACCCGCACCGACATGGAGATCGGCAGCGGCACATTCGAGTGGCAGCTCAGGGACGACCTCAAGCTGACATCCATCAGCTCCTTCACCTATGACCTGAGCCGCGGGCAGAGTCCGCAGAACTTCCCGGTCGGCTTCGTCGTGCACGTTGCAGGCACCGCGCGCGTCAACGCGCCCGGGGAAAACACCATCCCCGTGATCTTCTATGGCGTCGGGTTCAATCCCAACATCACGGGATCGGTGGACGGGCTGGGCCTGGGCGCCATCATCCGCACCAACACCAACAACCGCCGCAACGTGTTCTCCCAGGAGGTGCGGCTGGCCTCCTCGCCCGAAAGCACCGTCAGCTACGTCGTCGGAGCCTACTATGCGAATGCCCGTGCCCGGGTGACCCAGTATGCCGAGGCCTCCGACGAGGGCTTCCAGCAGCTTTCCGGCACGACCATCTCCGAGCGCTACGGGATACCCTTCGAAGGTTTCTTCTCCAACATCTACGAGTCCGTCCAGGACGTGGAGCAGGCGGCCTTCGCCGACGTGACCTGGCGCGCGACCGACAAGCTGCGCCTGTCGGCCGGCGTACGCGCCACCTACGTGACCACGAACTACACGCAGTGGAACTACGGGCCCAATGCCTTCGCCGCATCACCCGCGGACACGCTGGTCACCGGGTCCGTCTCGGAGACCCCGGTCACGCCGAAGTTCTCGGCGCAGTACTTCATCACGCCCGAATCCCAGGTGTACTTCACGGCTGCCAAGGGTTTCCGCCCCGGCGGCGTGAACCAGGCACTCACCTCGGCCGCCGATGGCGTCCTGCTGCAGTCGTACGGCCTGACCCGTGACGTGCTTCCCCGGACCTACGATTCGGACACCGTCTGGAGCTATGAGCTCGGCGGCAAGACCGGGTTCTGGGACGGCCGCGCGCAGGTCAATGCCGCCATCTTCAACCTCGACTGGAAGAACGTGCAGACCTACGTCTTCATGGGTGATGGCGCCGTGTTCAACGTTCCCAAGGCACGCAGCCGCGGCGTGGAGGTCGAGGCCCAGGTCCGCCCGGTGCGGCCGCTGACGCTGAACGCCGCCATCCAGCGCACCCAGGCCAAGTACACTTCCTCGCTGATCATTCCCCAGGGCACGCTGGGAGGAACGGGCGACCTGGTCGTCGCGAGGGACGGCCAGAAGTTCTTCCAGCCGAACTGGACGGTCGACCTGGGGGCCCAGTACTCGTTCAACTTCGGCACCGTGGGCAATGGCTACTTCCGCGTCGACTACCGCTGGTTCGACGACTACCTCACCGCCATTCCGGGCACACCGTCATTCTCGCCCGACTCCAGCCGCATCCCGGCGCAGAAGATGATCAACCTCAGGCTGGGCCTGCAGTGGGATGCGTTCGACCTCAACCTGTTCGCGCTGAACGCCACGGACGAGAAGAAGGGCGGCAGGACCGGCGGGCGCTCGCAGTGCACCAACAACGACTGCAGCGAGTTCCAGGCCTACGCATTCGGCCGCACCATCAATGCGCCGACCCCGCGGCAGGTGGGCATCCAGCTCACCTGGCGGCCATGAGGTCGCCCATCGCGGCCGGCCGGGATGGGCATGAGCCGGCGGCGCTCGCAGCCGCCGGTGGCACCGCCCTGCTCTCGCGCCGCCACCTGCTGCTGGGCCTGACCGCGTTCGCCGCCTCGCCGCTGGTGATCGGGGCCGAGGCGCGCGACAACCCCTCGGCCATCATCGACGTGCACGCGCACTTCCAGCCCGAGACGCTGCGCCAGCTCGGCATGCCCGGCCCCATGGCCTCGTGGACGGTGCAGAAGCACCTCGACGACATGGCGGCCGCCGGCGTCACGCGCTCGCTGCTGTCCATCACCACCCCGGGCGTGCCGGAGACCGGCGAGCGCGCG
>QGUX01000093.1 GCA_003242275.1 Pseudomonadota bacterium
GTCGATGCCGTGGCGCGCCAGCAGCGCCTCGGCATCGGCCAGCATGCGCGCATGGTCGACGAGGCCGCCGCGCCGCGGCTCCTGTCCCAGGTACAGGTTCTCGGCCACGCTCATCTGCGGCACCAGCGCCAGTTCCTGGTGGATCACCGCCAGTCCCGCCGCGGTGGCGTCGGACACGCCGCGGAACTGCCGCTCCTGGCCGTCGATGGACAGGCTGCCGCCGTGGCTGCCATGCGGATGGATGCCGCAGAGGATCTTGATCAGCGTGGACTTGCCGGCGCCGTTCTCGCCGCACAGCGCGTGCACCTCGCCCCGGCGCAGCGTGAAGTCCACGCCGTCCAGCGCCACGATGCCGCCGAAGCGCTTGGACAGCCCGTGCGCCTCGAGCAGCAGGGGCGTGCCGGTCCCGGCCCCGGGCGCCTCAGCCATGGTGCCCCGCGTGCTTGCCGCGCCGCCGCTCCATCACTGCCGGCCCTGGAAGATGTCCTCGCGCGAGTGGAAGCCGTCGGCGACCACGGTGTCCTCGACGTTGTCCCTGGTCACGGTGACCACGTCGAGCAGGATGGAGGGCACCTCGGTGCGGCCATTGTCGATGCCGGCGCGCGCGATCAGCGGCCGGCCGCGGGCCAGTGCCACGGCCGCCTCGGCCGCGCGGCGCGCCAGCTGCTGCACCGGCTTGTAGATGGTCATCGACTGCTCGCCGGCGACGATGCGCTGGATGGCCACCAGCTCGGCATCCTGGCCGGTGACCACCACGCGGCCGGCGATGCCTTCCTCGCGCAGCGCCTGGATGGCACCGCCGGCGGTGCCGTCGTTGGAGGCCAGCACGGCGTGGATGTTGCGGCCATGGCGCGTGATGGCGGCGTTCATGATGCGCTTGGCGTTCTCGGGCTTCCAGTCGTCGGCCCAGTCCTCGTGCAGCACCTGCACCTCGCCCTTGTCGATGGCCTCGCGCAGGCCCTTGTCCTGGCCGGCCTTGAACAGCGAGGCGTTGTTGTCGGTCTTCGAGCCGTAGATGCGCACCAGGCGGATGGGGCGGGGCGCATCGCGCAGCGCCTCCAGGATGTAGCGCGCCTGCAGCTCGCCGACGCGCTCGTTGTCGAAGGTGATGTACAGGTCCGGTTCGCTGTCGAGGATCAGCCGGTCGTAGGAGACCACCGGGATGCCGGCGCGGTGCGCGATCTCCACGCCGCGCGCCATGGCGCGGCCGTCGTGCGGCACGATCACGATCACGTCCATCTGCGCGGTGACCAGCGACTCCACGTCGGCCACCTGGCGGTTGTCGTCGCTGTTGGCGGACAGCACCGTCACCTCGGCGCCGAGGCTGCGCGCGTGCTCGACGAAGGCATCGCGGTCGCGCGTCCAGCGCGCCTCCTTCAGGGTGTCCAGCGACAGGCCGATGCGCACCGGCCGCGTGCCGACCGCCGCAGCCTCGTTGCCCGCGCCGGAGCGCCCCAGCACCGCGCCGATCAGCACGCTCAGGGCCAGCGACGCGACCACCAGCAAGGATTTCACGCTCATTCCTTCCCCCTGGACTTCCTGCGGCTCATTGCTTGTTGTCGGGGTGCCGCAGCCCCTGTGGTCCGGCCGGCCGTGCCGGCCGGTGCCCCCATCATCGCAGCGCCGTGGTGTCGCACGCCACCTTGCGGTCCACGTCCATGCCCACCGCGAGGCGGTTCAGCACCAGCCGGGCCGCGCCTTCGGACTGCAGCGCCACGCGCGTGATGCGCTGGCGCATGTCGGCGCCGGCGGCCGCGAAGCACTTCAGCGGGATGCCCAGCCGCTGCCACTGGCCGGCGGGCAGGGCCCGCAGCTCCGCCTCCAGCGGCACGGCGGCGCCGCAGGAGGCCCCGCAGGCCACCGCGGCGGCGAGGTTGCCGGAGGGCGCCGCGTCCACGCGCAGCGTCAGCACCAGCAGCATGTCGGCATTGGTCTCGCGGCCGAAGTCCTCGCCGCGGGCACTGTCGAAGGCCAGCGCGCCGGCGGCGTTGCCCGGCCACACCAGCCGCAGGCTGTCCTCCTGGCGCAGGCGGTCGACGCGCGAGAGCTCAAGCGCGCCGCTGGCGGCATGCGTCCACGGCGAGGGACCGGCGCCGTCGAACAGCGTGGTGCCCGGCGCATCCTCCTGCTGCACGCCGGACTCCTCGGGCAGCCGCGGCAGCTCGCGCCGGTCCTGGTAGGTGAGCCCGTGGCCCACCGGGAACAGCGGTTCGTCACCGGCCTGCCCGTGCCGCGGCCCGGTCCCGGCGGCGGTGCGCGGCCAGGAGAAGGACAGCCGGCCCTTGAAGTCATGCCCGATCGAGCCATCGGGCCGGCGCAGCAGCACATCGGCGATGCCGGCGCCCTCGGAGCCCGGCAGCCACGCGGCCACGAAGGCGCGCGCGATGTTCAGCTCGCGGTTCATCCACAGGGGGCGTCCGGACAGCAGCACCGCGACCACGGGAATGCCGGCGGCATCGAGCCTGGCCATCAGGTCCAGGTGCGCGCCCTCCGAGCGCAGCAGCAGGTTGCGCTGGTCGCCCACGCCCTCGGCGTAGGGCGTCTCGCCGAACACCACGATGGCCACGTCGGGCTGCTCGCGCCAGCTGCCGTCGGTGGACAGCTCGGCGCTGCCGCCGGCCGCATCCACGGCATCGCGGATGCCCTCCCAGATCGAGGTGGCGGCCGGGAAGCGGCTGTTGTCGGCGCCGGTGCCCTGCCAGGTGAGCGTCCATCCGCCGGACTGCCTGGCGTAGTTGTGCGCGCCGTCGCCGGTGACCAGGATCTTCTGGCGCGGCGACAGCGGCAGCAGGCCGCCATTGTTCTTCAGCAGCACCAGCGACTCGCGCACCGCCTGGCGCGCCAGCGCACGGTGCTCGGGCTTGCCCAGGGTGCTGAAGTCGCCGGCGCCCGGGCGCCTGGACGGCGGACCGGCCTCGAACAGCCCCATGCGGACCTTCACGCGCAGGATGCGCGCCACGGCATCGTCGAGGCGCGCCATCGGCAGCTCGCCGCTGCGGGCCTGCGCCAGCAGGCTCTCGTACAGGCCGCGCCAGCTGTCCGGCGCCATGTACATGTCGAGGCCGGCCAGCAGCGCGGCCGGGCAGTTGGTGGGCCGGCAGCCGCGGATCTGCCCATGGCCGTTCCAGTCGCCGACCACGAAACCGGGGAAACCCATGCGCTGCTTCAACACGTCGGTGAGCAGGCCGCGGTGGCCATGCAGCTTCTCGCCGTTGAAGCTGTTGTACGAGGCCATCACCGACATCAGGCCTGCCTGGATGGCGGGCACGTAGGGTGCGCCGTGCACGTCGCGCAGCACCGTCTCGGGCACCTGCGTGTCGCCCTGGTCGCGGCCGTTGGTGGTGCCGCCGTCGCCGAGGAAGTGCTTGGCGGTGGCGATCACATGCGGCGGGCGCAGGAAACCGGGGCTGGCCGGATCGCCCTGCAGCCCGCGCACCATCGCGGCCGCGTAAGAAGCCACGATGGCGGGATCCTCGGAGTAGCCCTCGTAGGTCCTTCCCCAGCGGTGATCCTGCGGTACGGTGAGCGTGGGCGCGAAGGTCCACTCCATGCCGGTGGCGCGGATCTCGGCGGCGGTGGCGCGGCCGATGGCCTCGACCAGCTCCGGGTTGCGCATCGCGCCCAGGCCGATGTTGTGCGGGAACAGCGTGGCGCCGACGATGTTGCTGTGGCCGTGCACGGCGTCGGTGCCCCACATCGAGGGGATGCCCAGGCCGCCATTGCTGCGGTCGATGGAGGCCTCGTAGAAGGCGTCGGCCAGCGCCAGCCATTTCTCCGGCGGCGCGAATTCATCGCCGTCCGGCGCGGAATTGCCGCCGTTGAGGATGGCGCCGAAGTGGTAGCGGCGCATGTCCTCTGGCGTGACGCTGGCGATGTCGGGCTGGATCACCTGGCCGATCTTCTCCTCCAGCGTCATGCGCGAGAGCAGGTCGGCCACTCGCCGTTCGATGGCGGGATCCACCGGTACTGGTGAGGTCACCTGGGGCCACAGCGCGGGCGTCACGCTGGAGGGATATCGCTGCGGCTGGGGCTGCGGAGAGGGTGCCTGCGCCGCCATGCCGGCGATGGCCAGCAATGCCATGCCCAGCGCCGTGACCAGGTTGCGTCCGCCGTTGACCCTGCTCATCGAGTTCCCCCCGTTGTGTCGCGGCGAGTCTACGACCAAATCAGGAATGGACGAACCCCCGGGGCCGGTGGCCGGCCCAGGATCACGCGCGCAGGCCGGGCGGCACGTATTTGAGCTGGATCGAGCCGCGCCGCTCGAGGAACTTCCACTGGCCATGCTCGCGCACGAAGCGGTCGTGCATCTGGCCGATCCAGACCGGGCCGTTCGACTCGTGGGGCGGCGCCGCGCCTTCGGGGCGCGTGGCCTGGAACAGGGTCAGGTACGAGATGCCGCGGGCCGAGTCCGGCCCCTCCACATCGACCAGCACGCTGGTGGCGAGGTGGCGGGTGAATACCGTCTTCGGACGCGCCAGCAGCGAGGCGCGGATGGCCTCGCGGCCGGTGATCACCTGGTCCGGCGCCGACGGGCGCGCCAGGCTCCCATTGGCCGCGAAGCAGTCCGCGGCGGCGTTCATGTCGCCGTCATCGAGCGCGCGCACGTAGGCGTGCACCAGCCGCTCGCAGGCGCGCTCGATCTCCAGGCGTTCCAGTGCACCGAGGTTGGCGGGCATGTGAGGGTCTCCGTATCGCGATGGACACCGTGCCGCGCGGCTCAGGCCTTCGCGGGACGATGCAGTTCGTACTGGCAGATGGCCACCGCCATCGCCACGTTCAGCGATTCGATCGGCGCCGCGCCCGTGATCGAGAAGCGTGGCAGCTCGCCGAAGCCGGGCGCATCGGGCAGCCCGCGCGCCTCGCTGCCGAACACATAACAGTCGAACCTGCGGAACTGCGCCGCGGCGATCGAGGTGCCCTGCATGTCCAGCAGGGCGATGCGCCGGAAGCGCGCTGGCAGCGATTCGGGCGGCACGTCGGCCTCCACCGGCACGTGGAAGATGGCGCCCATGCTGGCGCGCACCACCTTGCCGTTGTGCACGTCCACGCTGCCGGGACCGAGCAGGCAGCGGAAATCGCCGAACCAGGCCAGCGTGCGCAGGATGGTGCCGAGGTTGCCCGGGTCCTGCAGCCCGTGGAGGTAGATGGCGCGCTCGCCCGGGCGCGGCGGCGGCGCGGCCAGCAGCGGCGCAACCGCCACGATGCCCTGCGGCGTGCGCGTCTCGCAGATCTGCGCCATCTGCGTGGGGTTGACCACCTGCACCGGCAGTCGGTCGGTGAAGTTGGCGTACTCGCGCGTGCAGTACAGCGTCGATTCGCGCAGGCGGGCGTCCTTCTCCGCCGCCTTCAGCAGTTCCAGCACCGGGTGTTCGCCCTCGACGATGAAGCGGCCGGTGAGCTCGCGGTACTTGCGCTGGTGCAGCTTGCGGACTTCGTCGATCTTCATGACGCCAGGCTCCTGGCCACGGCCTCGGCCACGCGGATGCCGTCGATGCCGGCCGAGAGGATGCCGCCGGCATAGCCTGCGCCCTCGCCGCAGGGGAAAAGGCCGCGCACGTTCAGGCTCTGCAGCGTGCCCTCGTCGCGGGTGATGCGCACCGGCGAGGAGGTGCGCGTCTCCACGCCGGTGAACACCGCATCCTCGCGGTCGAAGCCGCGGATCTGCCGGCCGAACACCGGCAGCGCCTCGCGGATGGCCTCGATGGCGAAGTCGGGCAGGGCCGAGGACAGGTCGCCCAGCCGCACGCCCGGCTTGTACGAGGGCAGCACTTCACCGAAGGCGGTGGAGGGCACGCCGCGCAGGAAATCCCCCACCAGCTGCGCGGGCGCGAAGTAGCCGCCGCCACCCAGCACGTAGGCCTGCGATTCGAGCCGCTCCTGCAGCGCCACGCCGGCCAGCGGGCCCTCCGGATAGTCCTGTTCCGGCGAGATGCCGACCACGATGCCGGCATTGGCATTGCGTTCGTTGCGCGAGTACTGGCTCATGCCATTGGTCACCACGCGCTCCACTTCGGAGGTGGCCGCCACCACGGTGCCGCCCGGGCACATGCAGAAGCTGTACACGGTGCGGCCGTTCGTGGCGTGGTGCACCAGGCTGTAGTCGGCCGCGCCGAGCAATGGATGGCCGGCGTACCTGCCGAGCCGCGCGCGGTCGATCATCGACTGCGGGTGCTCGATGCGCAAGCCGATGGAGAAGGGCTTGGGATCCAGGTGCACGCCGCGCCGCTCCAGCATGCGGAAGGTGTCGCGCGAGCTGTGCCCCGGCGCCAGGACCACGTGCCGGCCCTCCACCACGCTGCCGTCGGCCAGCACCACGCCCTCAAGCTGTCCGTTCCCGATGACCAGGTCGGTGACGCGGCTCTCGAAGCGGATCTCCCCGCCCAGCGACAGGATCTGCTCGCGGATGCCCGACACCACGCGCGTGAGGCGGAAGGTGCCGATGTGCGGCCGGTTGACGTACAGGATCTCCTCCGGCGCGCCGGCCTTCACGAACTCGGTCATCACCTTGCGGCCGTGGTACTTCGGATCCTTCACGCGGCTGTACAGCTTGCCGTCGGAGAACAGCCCCGCGCCGCCCTCGCCGAACTGCACGTTCGACTCTGGCGTGAGGATGCTCTGCCGCCACAGCGCCCAGGTGTCGCGCGTGCGCCGGCGCACGTCCTTGCCGCGCTCGAGCACGATGGGCCTGAAGCCGGCCTGCGCCAGGATCAGCGCCGCGAACACGCCGGCCGGGCCGAAGCCCACCACGATGGGCCGCTCGCGCAGTTTCGCCGGCGCGGTGGCGACGGGGTGGTAGTCCATGTCGGGCGTCGGGCGGATGTGCGGGTCGGACGCCAGGCGCGAGAGCACCGCCGCCTCCCCGCGCACGGCCACGTCCACCACGCAGATGAAGACGATGGCGGCATTGCGCCGCCGGGCATCGGGGCTCCGCCTGAACAGCCGGACCTCGACCAGGTCGGCCTCGTCGACGCCGAGGCGGCCGGCCACGGCCTGCCGGAGTGTCTCCGGCGTGTATTCCAGCGGCAGCGGCAGTTCGGTGATGCGGATCAGGGGAACCTTCCTGGCCGGTCTGTCCGGCAGAGGGGGTAAACTGCCGTACATTCTACGTTCTCCCTCCGCCCCCCCATGGCCCGATCCAAGAGCAGTGCGAGCTGGCTGGCCCGGCACGTCAACGATCCCTATGTCAAGCGCGCGCAGAAGGAGGGCTACCGCTCCCGCGCCGCCTACAAGCTGCTGGAGCTGAACGAGAAGGACCGGCTGATCCGCCCCGGCATGCGGGTGCTCGACCTGGGCTCCTCGCCGGGCGGCTGGTCGCAGGTGGCGGCGCGGCTGGTGGGGCCGAAGGGCAAGGTGCTGGCCACCGACATCCTGCCCATGGATGCAATCCCGAACGTGGATTTCATCCAGGGAGACTTCCGCGAGGAAGAGGTGTTGCGCCAGATCGAGGACTGGCTGGGCGGCGCGCGCTTCGACCTGGTGCTCAGCGACATGGCGCCGAACATCTCCGGCATCGCCGCGGCCGACCAGGCCGCGTCGATGTACCTGCTGGAGCTGGCGCTGGACACGGCGCGGCGCACGCTCAAGTCCGGCGCCAGCTTCGTCGCCAAGATGTTCCAGGGCGCGGGCTCGGACCAGTACATCAAGGAACTGCGCGCGGCGTTCGACAAGGTGCAGATCAGGAAGCCCGGGGCCTCGCGCAAGGAGTCGCGCGAGGTCTATCTCGTGGCCAGGGGGTTCAGGGGAGCCAGGCCGGCGCCGCAGTGATGTGGCATGGCACGGCCGCGTGCCCGCCACCGGCGGGGGCAGAGCGACCGCCCGCAGGGCGCCGCCCCGCGCGAAGTGCTGCGATGTCGACCATCGCCGCCGCCGCCGACATAATCGACCCGGGCGATTGAACGAGGGGCTCCCCATGCTGTCGCGACGCCTTGCCATCCTCTCCGGCCTCGTCCTGCTCGGCAGCGCCGTTGCGCCTGCGGCGCAGCCGCCGGCCTTCATCGACATGAACGGCAGGACCGCGCTGGTCACCGGCTCCACCAGCGGCCTGGGCGAGGTGGTCGCGCGCCGCCTCGGCGCCATGGGCGCGACGGTCATCGTGCACGGGCTCAACGAGGAGCGCGGCCGGCAGATCGCCGCGGAGATCACCGCCGCGGGCCCGGGCCGGGCGGTGTACTACCCGGGCGACCTGGGCTCGCTGGACCAGGTGGAGGCGCTGGCGGCGCGCGTGCGCGCGGAGCATCCCCGCCTGCACCTGCTGGTCAACAATGCCGGCATCGGCGGCGCCAGCAACGACGAGCGGCGCCTCAGCCAGGATGGCTACGAGCTGGTGTTCCAGGTCAATTACCTGTCGCACTTCCACCTCACGCGCCTGCTGCTGCCGCTGCTCGAGGCCTCGGCGCCGGCGCGCATCGTCAACGTCGCCTCCATCGGCCAGCGGCCGGTCGACTTCGACGACGTGATGATGGAGAAGGGCTACCAGACCATGGCCGCCTACTCGCAGTCGAAGCTGGCGCAGATCATGTTCACGTTCACGCTGGCGGAGCAGCTCGACCCTGCCCGGGTCACCGTCAACGCCCTGCACCCGGCCACCTTCATGGACACACCGATGGTGACGGCATCGGGGCGGCGTCCCCTGTCCTCGGTGCAGGACGGCGCCGACGCGGTGATGCAGCTGGCCGTGGGTCGCGCGCTGGCGGGCCGTTCCGGCCTGTACTTCAACCAGATGGAGGAGGCGCGCGCCAACGCGCAGGCCTATGACGCCGACGCCCGCCGCAGGCTGTGGGACCTCAGCATCCGGCTGGTCGAGCAGCGGCCGCGGGCGAAATGAAGATGAAGCTGCCTGCGCCGCTGCGCCTGCTGTTCGAGGCCACCGAAGTCTGGCTGGAACGCGACGCGTTCCAGCATGCCGGCGCGCTGGCCTTCTTCACCCTGTTCTCGATGGCGCCGCTGGTGATCATCCTGGTGTCCATCGTCGGCGCGGTGTACGGGCCGGAAGCGGCCAGCGGCGAGATTTCGGCCGGCATCACGGACCTGCTGGGCGCGCAGGCCGCCGCGGCGGTGGAGGAGGCCGTGCGCCGCTCGCAGCCGCGCGTGGCCGGCGTGCTGCCCACCGTCCTGGGCATCGGCGCGCTGGTGTTCGGCGCCACCACCGTGTTCGCACAGATGCAGAGCTCGCTGAACCATTTCTGGGGCGTGCGCGCCAAGCCCACGCGCAGCGGGGTGCTGAACTTCATCACCGTGCGCCTGCTGTCGCTGGGCATGGTGCTGATCATCGGCTTCCTGCTGCTGACCTCGTTCGCGCTCAGCGTGGCCGTCTCGGCGGTGGTCGAGTACGCGGGCAACTGGATCCTGGTGCCTCCCGCCGCGGTGGCGGCGGTGGACCTCGCCGTGTCGCTGGCCATCACCGCGGCGCTGTTCGGGCTGCTGTTCAAGGTGCTGCCCGACGTGCGGCTGAAGTGGGCCGACGTGCGCCGCGGCGCGGTGTACACGGCCGTGCTGTTCGTGGTCGGCAAATACCTGATCGCCTTCTACCTCACGCGCGTGGCGCCGGCCTCGACCTATGGCGCGGCCGGCTCGCTGGTGCTGGTGCTGCTGTGGGTCTACTACTCGTCGCTGATCCTGTTCTTCGGCACGGCGCTGACCAAGGTGAGCGTGCTGCGACGTGACGGCGTGGTGACACCCAAGTCCACCGCCGTGCGGGTCTCGGTCGCGGTGGAGGAGGCCTGACCGGCCCCGGGGCGCTACACGCGCCTGATGAAGCCGACCACCAGCAGCACGGCGCCGACCAGCAGCAGCAGGTGCACCGTGGCCACCGTCACCTTCACGGCCAGCCACAACACCAGCCAGAGGATGATGACGGCGATTCCCAGGAACTTCAGGAGGCCCATGTCCGCTCCTTCTTCCTTCTGCTTGTGGCCCCCACGGTAGGCGGGGCCGGGCGGGGCCGCAAAGCAGCACACCGCAGCCGGCAGGGGTAGTCCCGGTCCTACCGCGCGAGTTGCCCGGAGGGGAAATCCGTCCGCGGAACGGGCATTTCGCCCTGTAATCAAGAACGGTTCTCAGCTAGGATCAGTTTTTTGTTCCCGGACACGGAGGTTGCGGGGAATCAAGCCTGCTTCCGACGGTCTGTTCCTGCATGTCTTCCAGAACCATTCTCATTCTCGGCGCGGCTGCCATCGTGGTGGGCGGCGGCTGGTACCTCATTTCCCGCGAGGCGCCCCGTGACTACGAGGGCCGCGGCTTCAATCCCTGGCAGCAGCCGGTGGCGGTGCGCACGGTTCCCGCGGTGCGGGAGGACCTCGCGCTGCAGGTGCGCGCCATCGGTACCGTGGTGCCCTACAACACCGTGGTGGTGCAGAGCCGCGTCGAGGGGCCGCTGCTGCGGGTGCTGCCCCGCGAGGGGCAACAGGTGCGGGCCGGCGAGCTGCTGGCGGAGATCGATCCGGAGCCCTACCGCATCCGCCTGGCGCAGGCCGAGGGCACCCAGCAGCAGAACCTGGCGCAGCTGCGCCATGCCCAGCTGGAACTGGAGCAGTACCAGCGTGTGGTCGATGCCGGCACCATCCCGCGCCAGACCCTGGAGCGCCAGCAGGCGCTGGTGAACCAGCTGCAGGGCACGCTCAAGTCCGACCAGGCGCAGGTGGACACGGCGCGCCTGCAGCTGGAGTACACGCGCATCGTGGCGCCCATTTCCGGCCGCGTGGGACTGCGGCGCGTGGACCCGGGCAACCTGGTGCGCGCCGGCGACAGCGAGGGCCTGTTCACCATCACGCAGACGCAGCCCATCTCGGTGCTGATGTCCATTCCCGAGGCCGAGCTGCCGCCGGTGCGGCAGGCGCTGTCCGCCGGGCGGGCGCTGCGCGTGCGCGCCTACGACAGGAGCGGGCAGGCGCTGCTGGCCGAGGGCAGCCTGCGCACCTTCGACAACCAGATCGACACCGCCACCGGCACGCTGCGCCTGAAGGCCGAGTTCGCCAACGAGGACGACGCGCTGTTCCCGAACCAGTTCGTCAACACCGTGCTCGAGGTGGGCGTGCTCAAGGACGCCATCACCGTGCCCGCCGATGCCATCCAGCACGGCTCGCGCGGTACCTATGTCTACACCGTGGTGGACGGCAAGGCCGCGCTGCGCGATGTGCGCGTGGGCGCGACGGTGGATGGACGAACTGCCGTCCTCGAGGGCCTCGCCGCCGGCGAGCAGGTGGTGCTCGAGGGCATCGACCGGCTGCGCGAGGGCGCCCCGGTCAACCTCGTGAATGCGCCTGCCGGCGCACAGGGCTCCGCGCCCGCCACGCCTGCCGGAAGCTGACATGTCGATCTCGCGGCCCTTCATCGAGCGGCCGGTGGCGACCACGCTGCTGATGCTGGCGCTCATGGTGTCCGGAATCTGGGCGAACCGCATGCTGCCGGTGGCCGCGCTGCCCAGGGCCGATTTTCCAATATCCAAGGTT
>QGUX01000094.1 GCA_003242275.1 Pseudomonadota bacterium
CCCGCCACGCCGCACCCTTCCCCGATTCAGGCCGGCCCGTAGTCCCAGGTGAAGCCCCCGGGGGGGGGCGTGACCCGCCCGCCCTCGTCCTCTGCGGTCCCCGCGAGGCCCAGGCCGGTGAGGCTGGCGACCACGCGCTGGTCGGGGATCTGTGCGCCCGACAGCAGCGCCAGGCGCGCGCGGCGCAGCCGCACGGGCTTTCGCTGCGGCAGGTGCCTGGCTTCCAGCGATTCGGCCACGGGGCCGGCCTCCCCGCCGCACAGCTCCAGCAGCAGCGCGGTGGCACGCTCCATGGCGCGATGCTGGCCCTCCGGATCCACGCCGCGCTCGAAGCGCTGGCTGGCGTCGGTGGCCAGGCCGAAGCGGCGGCCGCGGCCGGCGACGGCATCGGGTGAGAAATAGGCCACCTCGAGCAGCACCTCGGTGGCATCGGCTTCGATGGCGGTGCCCTGCCCGCCCATCACGCCGGCCATGCCCACGGCGCCGTCGTCGTCGGCGATCACCAGCACGTCATCGGCGAGCTCGATGCTGCGCTCGTCCAGCAGCGTGAGCTTCTCGCCGGGTTTCGCCAGGCGCGCGCGCAGTGCGCCCTTGACGCGCCGTGCGTCGTAGGCGTGCATGGGCTGGCCGAGCTCGAGCAGCACGTAGTTGGTGACATCGACGATGGGGCTGATGCTGCGCAGGCCGCAACGTTCCAGGCGCTCTACCATCCACGTGGGTGTGGCGCGACGGTTGTCCAGGCCCGTCAGGCGCCGCAGCAGGAAGCGCGGCGCGGCCGCCGGCGCTTCGAGCACCGGCGCGGCCACGGCCGGCCCCGTGGCGGCGACCCGGGTGATTTCCGGCATCTTCACGCGGCCGCCGGTCAGCGCGGCGACTTCGCGCGCCACGCCCAGCACCGACATCGAGTCGCCGCGGTTGGCGTAGGTCTTCAGCTCGAGCACGGCATCGCGGCCGTTGCCCTCGACGCCCTCCACCTCGAAGCCCGAGGCGGTGAGCCGCCGCGCCAGGTCGTGCGGGGCCCAGGGGATGTCCACCCACTCGGCGAGCCAGGAGACGGGCAGCCTCATGACCAGCCTCCGCGGAACTGCTTCAGGAAACGCAGGTCGTTCTCGAAGAACAGGCGCAGGTCGTTCACGCCATAGCGCAGCATGGCCAGGCGGTCGATGCCCATGCCGAAGGCATAGGCGGTGTACTGCTCGCTGTCGATGTCGCAGGCGGCGAGCACGTTCGGATGCACCATGCCGCAGCCGAGCACCTCGATCCAGCCCGTGCCCTTGCACAGCCGGCAGCCCTTGCCGTTGCACTCCACGCAGGTGATGTCCACCTCGGCCGAGGGTTCGGTGAAGGGGAAGTACGAGGGCCTCAGCCGCATGGCCAGGTCGCGCTCGAAGAACGCCTCCATGAAGCCGTGCAGGATGGATTTCAGGTTGGCGAAGCTGACGTCCACGTCCACCAGCAGCCCTTCCACCTGGTGGAACATGGGCGTGTGCGTGGCGTCGGAGTCCATGCGGTAGACGCGGCCCGGCGCGATCACCGCCAGCGGCAGGCGCTTGCGCGCCGCATGCAGCGCGCGGATCTGCACCGGCGAGGTGTGCGTGCGCAGCAGCGCGCGTTCGCCGTTCACCTCGTGCTCGAGATAGAACGTATCGTGCATGGCGCGCGCCGGATGGTTGGCCGGCACGTTCAGCGCCGTGAAGTTGTGGAAGTCGTCCTCGATCTCCGGTCCCTGCGCCACCTCGAAGCCCACCTCGCGGAACAGGCTCTCGATGCGCAACCGCGCGCGCGTGACCGGATGCAGGCCGCCGTTGACCTCGCCGCGGCCCGGCGCGGTGACGTCCACGCGCCCGGCGGCGAGCTTGGCCGCCAGCGCGTCGGCCTCGAGCACCTTGCGGCGCTCGTCGATGGCGTTCTGGACGGCCTCCTTGGCCTCGTTGATGCGCGCTCCTGCCGCGGGACGCTCGGCCGGGGGCAGCTTGCCCAGCGACTTGAGCTGTCCGGTCAGGATCCCCTTCTTGCCCAGCCACGCAACGCGCGCCTCATCCAGCTGCGCGAGGTCGGCGCTGGCGGCGATCTGCGCCAGCGCACGCGTGGTCAGGTCGGCGAGCGACTCCATGGCCAGCCCCCTCCTCTATGCCCTGGCGCCGCGGCGCTCAGGCGGCCTGGAGCTGGGACTTGGCCTGTTCGCAGATGGCGGCGAAGGATGCCGGCTCGTGCACCGCCAGCTCGGCGAGGATCTTGCGATCCACCTCGATGCCGGCCTTCGACAGCCCGTTGATCAGGCGGCTGTAGGACAGGCCGTGCTCGCGCGCGGCGGCATTGATGCGCGTGATCCACAGCGCGCGGAAATCGCGCTTCTTCTGCCGGCGGTCGCGGTAGGCATACTGCCCGGCCTTGATGACCGCCTGCTTGGCGGCGCGGAAGACCTTGCGGCGGGCGTTGTAGTAGCCCTTGGCCTTGGCCAGGATCTTCTTGTGACGGCGTCCGGCAATGACGCCACGCTTGACTCGTGCCATGTTGGATTACCTCGGTTGCGGTGGCGTTCAGCTGTTGGGCAGGAGCTGGATGCAGCGGCCCACATCGCTCTTGTGAACGAGGCTGGACCCGCCCGAACGCAGCTGGCGCTTGGTCTTGCGAGGCTTGTGGCCGAGGTTGTGCCGGCGGCCGGCGGAATAGGCCTTGTAACCCTTGGCGGTCTTGCGCAGACGCTTCGCAGCCGCCCGGTTCGTCTTCAACTTGGGCATGACGATCAACTCCAGTTTTGTAGCTTCCTTTCGCAAGGCCGGCGGCACCGTGCCGCAGGCCCGCTGGGGGCGGACCCCGTCGCGTCAGGGACGCTTCGAGGTCACTTCTTTTTCGGCGAAAACACCATCACCATCTGCCGCCCTTCCATCTGCGGGTTCTGCTCGACCACCGCGATCTCCGCGAGGTCGGCCTGCACCCGCTGCAGGAGCTTGCGGCCGATTTCCTGGTGCGCCATCTCACGGCCTCGGAAACGCAGCGTTACCTTGGCCTTGTCACCCTCGGTCAGGAAGCGGGTCAGGTTACGCAGCTTGACCTGGTAATCCGCCTCTTCCGTACCGGGACGAAACTTCACTTCCTTGACCTGGATCTGCTTCTGCTTGCGCTTGGCGGAGTGGGCTTTCTTGTTCTGCTCGAACAGGTACTTGCCGAAGTCCATCACCCGCACGACCGGAGGGTCAGCCGTGGGGGATACCTCCACCAGATCCAGTTGGGCATCGTAGGCGAGTTGCAGCGCCTGGGCTCGCGACATCACACCCGCCTGTTCCCCGTCCGCGCCGATCACCCGCAACTGCGGGGCCATGATCTCTTCGTTGCGACGGACGCGCTTGACTGATATGGCTATAAATCAACCCTCCACTGTGGTGCGCCCGCGGGTCGCGACCTCGACGCCGAGACGTTCGGCAAACGTCGAAACGGCCATCGTGCCCAGGTCCTTGCCGCCACGGGTGCGCACGGATACCAAATTGGCTGCAATCTCCTTGTCACCGGCTACCAGCAGGTAGGGGACGCGTTGCAGCGTATGCTCGCGGATCTTAAAGCCCACCTTTTCGTTCCGCAAGTCGGAGATGACCCGAAATCCCTGATTTGAAAGGGATTCCACCACCGACTGGACATAGGCGTCCTGCCTTTCAGTGATCGGCATCACCACCGCCTGCACCGGCGCCAGCCAGGCCGGCAGCCGACCGGCATGGTGTTCGAGCAGGATGGCGAAGAAACGTTCCAGCGACCCGAAGATGGCGCGGTGCAGCATGACCGGGGTCTGCTTCTGGCCGTGCTCGTCCACGTACTGGGCGCCCAGGCGCCCGGGCAGGTTCAGGTCCACCTGCAGGGTGCCGCACTGCCAGTCGCGGCCGATGGCGTCCCGCAGCACGAACTCCAGCTTCGGGCCGTAGAAGGCGCCCTCGCCCGGGTTGTGCTGGTATTCGATGCCGGCGGCAGCGGCTGCCGCCTTCAGCGCCTGCTCGGCCTTGTCCCAGACAGCGTCATCGCCCACCCGCTTCTCCGGCCGGTCGGCGAACTTGACCTTCACGTCGTCGAAGCCGAAGTCCCGGTACACCGACAGCAGCAGCTGGATGATGCGCACCGACTCCTCGGTGATCTGCTCCGGGGTGATGAAGACGTGGGCGTCGTCCTGGGTGAAGCCGCGCACGCGCATCAGGCCGTGCAGCGCGCCGGAGGGCTCGTAGCGGTGCACCTTGCCGAACTCGGCCAGGCGCAGCGGCAGCTCGCGGTAGCTGCGGATGCCCTGCTTGAAGATCTGGATGTGGCCCGGGCAGTTCATGGGCTTGATCGCGTACAGCCGCTCGTCCGGCGTGCGCGTCAGGAACATGTTCTCGCCGAACTTCTCCAGGTGCCCGGACTGCTGCCACAGCGTGGCGTCCATGATCTCGGGTGCATTGACCTCCTGGAAGCCGGCCTTTTCCTGCGCCTGGCGCATGTAGGCGATCAGGCGCTGGAAGATGCCCCAGCCCTTGGGATGCCAGAACACCGCGCCGGGGGCCTCTTCCTGCATGTGGAACAGGTCGAGCTCCCTGCCGATGCGGCGGTGGTCGCGCTTCTCGGCCTCCTCCAGGCGGGTCAGGTACGCCTTGAGGTCGGTCTCGTTCAGCCAGGCCGTGCCGTAGATGCGCTGGAGCATCTCGTTCCGGTGGTCGCCGCGCCAGTAGGCGCCGGCCACCTTCATCAGCTTGAAGGCGCGCAGCTTGCCGGTGGAGGGCACGTGCGGGCCCCGGCACAGGTCTTCCCAGTTGCCCTGGCCATAGATGCTGATGGTCTCGCCCTCGGGAATGCTGGCGATGATCTCGGCCTTGTAGTGCTCGCCCAGGGACTTGAAGTGCGTCACCGCCTCATCGCGCGGCAACTCGCGCCGGTGCACCGGCAGGTCGGCCTTGGCCAGCTCGCGCATGCGCTGCTCGATGGCCGCCAGGTCCTCGGGCGTGAAGGGGCGCGAGTAGGAGAAGTCATAGTAGAAGCCGTCCTCGATCACCGGGCCGATGGTCACCTGTGCCTCGGGGAAGAGCTCCTTGACGGCGTGCCCCAGCAGGTGCGCGGTGGAATGGCGGATCAGCTCCAGCGCGTCCGGATCCTTGTCGGTGACGATGGCCAGCGTGGCGTCGTCGGCGATGCGGTAGGACGTGTCGACCAGCTTGCCGTTGACGCGGCCGGCCAGGGCCGCGCGCGCCAGGCCGGCGCCGATGCTGGCGGCGACTTCGGCCACGGTGACGGGCTGGTCGAACTTCTTCTGGCTGCCGTCCGGCAGCGTGATGACGGGCATGGGGATCAGTTCGCTCGCAAAACGGCCCGCGATTGTAACCGAGCGGTCGGCGAACCGAGAGCGCGGGCCGCGGATCCCCGCCGCCGCAGCCCGGGCGCCTCCTCAGTGCACGCCATGCATGCCCCGGCGCAGCCAGGGCGAGACCAGGAGCAGCAGCACGCCGCTGCCGATGCCCAGCCACATCAGGAACTCGTACAGGCTGGTGTAGGTGGCCAGCATGGCCAGCGGGCTCATGTTCTCATCGCCGGTGTCGATGGCGGCCAGCTTGCCGATGCGCGTGGCCACGGTCTCCGACAGCGCCGTGGCCAGGAACCACGTGCCCATCGACGCGCCCACCACCCGGCCGATCGACAGCTTGGTCACCGCCGACAGCCCGACCGGCGACAGGCACAGCTCGCCGGTGGTGTGCAGCAGGTAGGCCAGCACCAGCCAGATCGCCGCCACCTTGCCGGCCTCGTCGGCGAACTGCGCGCCCAGCACCAGCGCGCCGAAGCCCAGGCCCGCCTGGATGATGCCCAGCGCGAACTTCACCGGCGTGGAGGGCTCGCGGCCGCGCCGGCCCAGCGCCACCCACAGCATGGCGAACGGGATGGCCAGCAGCATGATGAAGCCGGCGTTCAGCGATCCGAACTGCGAGGCGCGGATCTCCACCGCGCCGATGGTCCGGTCGAGCACGCGGTCGGCGTACAGCGTCATCGAGCCGGCCGACTGCTCGAACAGCGCCCAGAACACGATGGTGGACAGGATCAGCACCATCAGCACCACGGTGCGCGAGTACTCGGGGCTGTCGTGGCGGCGGTAGCCGTACACGATGAACACGACGAGGCCCGCGAGCATCAGGCCCAGCCACGCGTCGTTGCCGAAGAAGGCCCAGATGAGCCCCGGCACGATGGCGACGGCGGCGAGGAGCCACGCCACCAGGTCGCCCACCCTGCCCTCGCCGTCGCGGTACATCATCGCGTACAGGATCAGGCCCACCACGGCCACGATCAGCAGGCTGTTCTGGGTCAGGTGCACGACCGGCTCGTGCTGCACCACCATCCAAACTACGGCCAGCGACAGGACGGCACCGGCGTAGACGGCGAGCTCCTTGCTCAGCAGTCCGCCCAGCACGCGCTGCCTCAACACCTCGGGATTGGCGGGCTCGGCCTGCCCCTTCAGGAGCGGCTGGCCCTTGATGAAGGTGACGAGGCCGATGAGCATGCCGATGCCGGCGGCGCCGAAGCCGTAGCTCCAGCCGTAGGTCTCCCCCAGCCAGCCGCACAGCAGCGTGGCGATGAACGAGCCGACGTTGATGCCCATGTAGAAGATGGTGAAGCCCGCGTCGCGGCGCGAATCTCCTTCCGGATACAGCCGGCCGACGATGGTGGAGATGTTGGGTTTCAGGAACCCCACGCCCACGGTGATCAGCGCCAGTGCGAAGAAGAACACCTTCAGCGCCACCACGTCCTGCACCACAATGTTCTCGGTGAGCACGGTGCCGGCGGCAAGCACGGTGCCATCGTTCAGCGTCACCGCTTCGGCGAGCGTGGTGCCGGCCGCGTAGCCCACCGCCTGCAGGCCTTCATACGCCATGGTGGCGTGGCCCAGTGTCAGCAGGACGCCGCCGAAGATCACGGCCTTCCTCATGCCAAGGTAGCGGTCGGCCAGCAGCCCGCCGATCAGCGGCAGCGCGTACACCAGTCCGGCATAGGCGCCGAGCACGTCGTAGCCTGCCGCGTCGGTGAACAGGTGGTACTTGGTGAGGTACAGCAGCAGCAGGTACTTCATCCCGTAGAAGGAGAAGCGCTCCCACAGCTCGGTGGCGAAGCAGACGTACAGGCCCCTGGGATGGCCGAACAGGGTGTCCTCGGCCCCCTGCTCCTGGGCCACGGCGATGGGAGTGGAACTCATGGGATGGCCGGACCTGTGTTGCCCCGCGGAAAGCTGCGGGCAGATGTAACCGGAGGGGCCCGGCGCCGTCAAACGCGGGCGAAGGGAAGGTTGGTAGTCGCGAGTGGGATCGAACCACCGACCACCTCCATGTCAAGGAGGTGCTCTACCACTGAGCTACGCGACTACGGCTTCAGGACCACTCCCCCGCGGGGGGCCGAAAAGATACCGGGCGGGATTATACCCTGCAAGCCGCCCGGGGCATGGGCCCTGCCCGGCCCGGCGCCTGCGGGTTCAGGCCAGCGCCAGCAGCCGGGCCTTCAGCTCGTTGAGGGCGTCGCGGCAGGCCGCTGCCTCCTCGAACTCCAGCTCGCGGGCATGCTTGAGCATCGCGGCCTCCAGCCGCTTGATCTCGCGCGCGATCTGCTCGGGCGTGGCCGCCGGCCCCAGGCCCGGGCCGACACTGCCCCTGGCCTTGCCCTTGCCGGCCTTCGCCGTGCCGCGCGGGCCGGCGGCGCGCGCCTCGGGCGCCTCGCGCGCGCCCTCCATCACATCGGTGATGGCCTTCTGGATGCCGCGCGGCGTGATGCCGTGCTCGCGGTTGTAGGCGAGCTGCTTGTCGCGGCGGCGCTGGGTCTCGGCCAGTGCGCGCTGCATCGAGCCGGTGATGGTGTCGGCGTAGAGGATGGCGCGGCCGTTGATGTTGCGCGCCGCGCGGCCGATGGTCTGGATCAGCGAGCCTTCCGAGCGCAGGAAGCCCTCCTTGTCCGCATCGAGGATGGCCACCAGCGACACCTCGGGCATGTCCAGGCCCTCGCGCAGCAGGTTGATGCCGACGATGGCGTCGAACTTGCCCAGCCGCAGGTCGCGGATGATCTCCATGCGCTCCACCGTGTCGATGTCGGCGTGCAGGTAGCGCACGCGCACGCCGTGCTCCTCGAGGTACTCGGCCAGGTCCTCGGCCATGCGCTTGGTCAGCGTGGTCACCAGTGCGCGCTCGCCGCGGGCCTTGCAGGCGTTGATCTCGGACAGCACGTCATCCACCTGCGTGCGCACGGGCCGCACCTCGACCTCCGGGTCGACCAGCCCGGTGGGACGCACCACCTGCTCCACCACCTGTCCGGATTTCTTCGCCTCGTAGGGCCCCGGCGTGGCCGACACGAAGATCATCTGCGGCGCGATGGCCTCCCATTCCTCGAAGCGCAGCGGGCGGTTGTCCAGCGCCGAGGGCAGGCGGAAGCCGTACTCCACCAGCGTTTCCTTGCGCGAGCGGTCGCCGCGGTACATGGCGCCGAGCTGCGGGATGGTCTGGTGGCTCTCGTCCACCACCAGCAGCGCATCCGGCGGCAGGTAGTCGTACAGGCACGGCGGTGGCTCGCCGGGCTGGCGGCCGGAGAGGTAGCGCGAATAGTTCTCGATGCCCTGGCAGTACCCGACCTCCTGGATCATCTCCAGGTCGAAGGTGGTGCGCTGCTGCAGGCGCTGCGCCTCCACCAGCTTGTTGGCATCGTAGAGCTCCTTCAGGCGCACGCGCAGGTCCTCGCGGATCTGCTCCAGCGCCGTGACCAGCCGGTCGCGCGGCGTCACGTAGTGCGTGCCCGGGTACACCGTGTAGCGCGGGATGCGGCCGCGCACCTCGCCGGTAAGCGGGTCGTAGCGCGAGAGCTGCTCGATCACGTCGTCGAACAGCTCCACGCGGATGGCGTCGCGCTCGGACTCGGCCGGGAAGATGTCGATCACGTCGCCGCGAACGCGGTAGGTGCCCTGGGTGAAGTCCACGTCGTTGCGCACGTACTGCATTTCGGCCAGGCGGCGGAGCAGCGCGCGCTGGTCGAGCCGGTCGCCGCGCTTGAGGTGCAGCACCATCTGCAGGTAGGCGGCCGGGTCACCCAGGCCGTAGATCGAGGACACCGTGGCGACGATGATGGTGTCGCGCCGCTCCAGCAGCGCCTTGGTGGCCGACAGGCGCATCTGCTCGATGTGCTCGTTCACCGAGGAATCCTTCTCGATGTACGTGTCGGAGGCCGGCACATAGGCCTCGGGCTGGTAGTAGTCGTAGTACGAGACGAAGTACTCCACCGCGTTGTGCGGGAAGAACTCGCGGAACTCGCCGTACAGCTGCGCCGCCAGGGTCTTGTTGTGGGCGATCACCAGCGTGGGCCGCTGCACCCGCTGGATCACGTTGGCGATGGTGAAGGTCTTGCCCGAGCCGGTCACGCCCAGCAGCGTCTGCGCCGCGAGGCCGGATTCCAGCCCTTCGACCAGGCGCTCGATGGCCTCCGGCTGGTCGCCGGCCGGCGCGTAATCGGCCACCAGTTCAAATCGCCCGTCGTTCATGAGGTGAACTTCGTACTATACCCCTATGAGCATCGCCGTTTCCCGACGCGTCCAGCGCGTCAAGCCCTCGCCCACCCTGGCCATGACCGCCCGCGCCGCGCAGCTCAGGCGCGAGGGCAAGGATGTCATCAGCCTGTCGGTCGGGGAGCCGGATTTCGACACCCCGGCGCACATCCGCGCCGCCGGCATCGCCGCCATCGAGGCCGGACACACCCGCTACACCAACTCGGACGGCACGCCGGAGCTCAAGGACGCCATCATCGCCAAGTTCCAGCGCGACAACGGCCTCGCCTACCAGCGCAACCAGGTGCTGGTGTCCACCGGGGCCAAGCAGACGCTGTTCAACCTGTGCATGGCGGTGGTTGATCCGGGTGACGAGGTCATCATCCCCGCGCCCTACTGGGTCAGCTACCCGGACATGGTGCTGCTGTGCGATGGCGTGCCTGTCACCCCGTATGCGGGCGTGGAGCAGGGATTCAAGCTCACCCCGGGGCAGCTCGAGGCCGCCATCACGCCCCGGACGCGGCTGGTGCTGCTGAACTCCCCCAGCAACCCCACCGGCGCGGCCTACACGCGCGCGGAGCTTGCGGCGCTGGGCGAGGTGCTGCTGCGCCACCCCGGCGTGCTGGTGGGCACCGACGACATCTACGAGAAGATCTACTGGGGCAGCGAGCCCTTCGTGAGCCTGGCGCAGGTGGTGCCGGAGCTGTATCCGCGCACCATCACCATCAATGGTTGCTCCAAGGGCTACGCCATGACCGGCTGGCGCATCGGCTACTGCGGCGGCCCGGCCGAGGTGGTGGCTGCCATGGCCACCATCCAGGGCCAGTCCACCACCAATCCCTCCAGCATCAGCCAGCAGGCCGCCATTGCCGCCCTGAACGGTCCGGAGGAGGAAATGGCGCGCATGAATGCCTCGTTCAAGGAGCGCCACGATTTCTTCGTGGCCGGCCTGAACCAGCTTCCCGGCTTCCGCTGCCGTCCCGGCGAGGGCACGTTCTATGCCTTTGCCGACGTGCGCGGCGCGATGCAGGCGCTGGGCTTTGCCGACGACGTGGCCTTCTGCGACTTCCTGCTCGAGGCGGCGCTGGTCGCCGGCGTCCCGGGTTCTGCCTTCGGCGCACCGGGGCACCTCCGGCTGTCCTTCGCCGTCGGCCGCCAGGACCTGGAACGGGCCCTGGAGCGCATCGGGCAGGCCCTGGAACGTGGGCCCCGCCGCGGTTGATTGTTGCGCTGCTTGACGGCCGGGACGTGTTCTTGAAGAATCGCGCCCTCTTTCGAGAGGCGGCCCGTTCCGCACCTGGTGTTCCCCGGTAGCTCAGCGGTAGAGCGTCGGACTGTTAATCCGTTGGTCGTTGGTTCGAACCCAACCCGGGGAGCCATTTAAATCAGCGAGTTACGCTGATTTTCCAGAAATCACTTCAGCTCGTTCGGATCCGCGCCGGCAACGGCTGGCTGCAGGCGCCTGAGGCGTCCGGCCGCCAGCACCATCACCGCCAGCAGCGGCAGCGTGGCGAGGTTCAGCATCTCCCAGCCCAGCCGGTGCACGGCAACCCCGGCCAGCAACGACACGGACGCCTGCGTGCCGAACACGATGGATTCGTTCATCGCCTGTACGCGGTGGCGGTTCTCGTCGCTGAACTCGCGCGCCAGCAGCGTGGTGCCGGCGACGAACAGCAGGTTCCAGCCCACGCCGAGCAGCACCAGCGCCGCCCAGTACTGCGCCAGCGCGTGGCCGGACAGGCTGACCAGCGCGCACCCGGCCAGCAGCGCCACGCCCCACAGCATCATCACCCGCTCGCCGAAGCGCGCGATCAGCCGGCCGCTGGCCAGCGAGGGCAGGAACATGGCAATCCCGGGTCTCTGGGTGCCCCACCGGGCGGCCCACACCCTGTGCTGGGGGTGCACTCGTCGCCATCTCGGGCCCCCCGTCTTCACAA
>QGUX01000095.1 GCA_003242275.1 Pseudomonadota bacterium
GTGGATCGCCTGCCTGTATGTCGAGTGGGGGGACCCGCGCGACCCGGCTTCGAGGCTGCAGTCCTTTGCCAGCATCACCGATGAGCCCACGCCCGAAGTCGCCGCGACCGGGCACGACCGCGTGCCGGTGAACCTGACCTGGGAGGCGGCGCTGCGCTGGCTGGATCCTTCGGGGCTGGGAGAGGCGGAGCTGATGTCGCTGCTGGACCAGCGCCAGGGCACGCGCTATGTCTGCCGCGAGGCGGCGTGAGGGCAGGGGAAGAAGGGTGGCGCTCCCTACCGGATTCGAACCGGTGTACTAGCCTTGAGAGGGCTATGTCCTGGGCCTCTAGACGAAGGGAGCGCTGCGGTGGACCGCCGAGGGCGGTAACCCATGGCATGAAGCCAAGGCGCGGTATTATAGGCGGCCTGCAACCACTCTCAAGTGCTCAAGTCCTTAATTTCGTCCGGAAAAGCTGCCTTTGACTCCTGATTCCGACGCCAGCCCCTCCCAGGCAGGCTCGCTGCGCATCATTCCCCGCGCCGAGCACCCGATTTCGCGCCAGAACATTTCACCCAATGCCCTGCGGGTCCTGTACCGCCTGCGGGAGGCCGGCTACGAGGCCTACCTGGTGGGCGGCTGCCTGCGCGACCTGATGCTGGGCGCGGTTCCCAAGGATTTCGACGTCGCGACCAACGCGCGGCCGGAGGAGGTCAAGCGCTGCTTCCGCAACTGCCGCCTGATCGGCCGGCGCTTCCGCCTCGCGCATGTGTTCTTCGGGCACGAGATCATCGAGGTGGCGACCTTCCGCGCCGCCAGCGCGCCGCTGCCGGGCGAGGAGACCGAGGATGATCCGGACATCCTGCTGGAAGTGGGCGCCAGCGAGGACACTCCGGAGACCGAGGCGGAGGAGGACGCGGCGCGCGAACGTGACGCCCAGGAAGAGGCCGCCCGCGAACGCGATGCGCAGGAAGCGGGCGAGCGCGTGTTCGACGAGCAGGGCCGCATCCTGCGCGACAACACCTACGGCACCATCGAGGAAGACGTCTGGCGGCGCGACTTCGCCTGCAATGCGCTCTACTACAGCATCGAGGATTTCTCGCTGCGCGACTATGTCGGCGCGGTGGAGGACATCAAGGCCCGCCGCCTGCGGCTGATCGGCGACCCGGTGCAGCGCTACCGCGAGGATCCGGTGCGCATGCTGCGCGCGGCGCGCTTCGAGGCCAAGCTCGGCTTCACGCTCGATCCGGCCACCGAGGCGCCGATCGCCGACCTGCGCCACCTGCTGATGGAAGTGCCGGCGGCGCGCCTGTTCGACGAGACGCTGAAGCTGTTCCTCACCGGGCACGGCGTGCGCTCGCTGGAAGTGCTGCGCCGGCGCGGCCTGCTGGGCGTGCTGTATCCCGAAGTGGAAAGCTGCCTGACCGCCAACCCCGGCGGGCCGGTGGAGCAGCTGCTGGTCACCGGGCTGGAGAACACCGACGAACGGGTGAAGGCGGGCAAGTCGGTCACGCCCACCTTCCTGTTCACGCTGCTGCTTTACGGCCCGATCGCGGCGCGCATCGAGCGGCAGCCGCCGGAGAAGTGGGGCGACGTGGCCACCATCCTCGACGCCTGCGACGCGGCGGTGCGCGAGGCGCAGAAGCGCGTCACCATCCCGCGCCGCTTCTCGCTCGGCGTGCGCGACATGTTCGCGCTGCAGCCGCAGCTGGAACGCCCGCGCAGCCGCCGCGTGCTGCGGCTGATCGAGCAGCCGCGCTTCCGCGCCGCGTACGACCTGCTGCTGCTGCGCGCCCGCGTGGGCATGGCACCGCAGGAGCTGGTGGACTGGTGGTCCGCACTCCAGACCGCCGACGCGGACGGGCGCATGCAGATGGTGCTGGCGCTGGAAGCCGCGCGCGGCCATCGCGGCGGTTCGGGCGGCGGCGGCGAGGGCGAATCCGGCCGGCCGCGCCGCCGGCGCCGGCGAAGACGGCGTTCCTGATCCATGCCTTCGGGCAGCAGCCTGTGGGTGCCGGCGTACGTCGGCGTCGGCAGCAACCTGGGGGACCCGGTGGCCCGCGTGCGCGCGGCCTTCGACGCACTGGCAGGGCTCCCGGATACCCGGCTCATCGCCACCTCGCGCCTGTACCGCACCGCGCCGTTCGGGCCGGTGGCGCAGGGGGATTTCATCAACGCCGTGGCGGGCCTGCTCACGCAGCTCGACGCGGTGACGCTGCTGCACCACATCCGCGCCATCGAGAAGGAGGCGGGCCGGGTGCGCGAGCAGCGCTGGGGACCGCGCACGCTGGATCTCGACCTGCTGGTGTTCGGTGACCAGCGCATCGACACGCCGGAGCTGACCGTGCCGCACCCGGGCATCGCCGAGCGCGTGTTCGTGCTGGCACCGCTCATGGACATCGCGCCCACGCTGGATGTGCCGGGCGTGGGTCGGGTCGAGGAGCTGCGCCGCGGGCTGGGCGACGGTGGCATCGTGGAGATCCTGGCGGCATGAGCGGCATCCAGATCCCGCACCGCTACATCGTGGTCGAGGGCGCCATCGGCGTGGGCAAGACCAGCCTGGCGCGCCGCCTGGCGGCCACGCTGAACGCGCAGCTGGTGCTCGAGCAGGCGGAACAGAATCCCTTCCTCGAGCGCTTCTACCGCAATCCCAGGGTCGGGGCGCTGCCGGCGCAGCTGTACTTCCTGTTCCAGCGTGCGCAGCAGCAGACCGGGCTGGTGCAGCAGGACCTGTTCGGCAGCGTGCGCGTGGCCGATTACCTGCTGGCCAAGGACGACCTGTTCGCGCGCATGACGCTGGACGAGGAGGAATACGCCCTGTACCGCCAGGTGCACGAACGGCTGGCCATCAGTGCGCCGCAGCCGGACCTCGTGGTCTACCTGCAGGCCCCGGTGGACGTGCTGCTGGACCGCATCGCCCGCCGCGGCATTCCCCACGAGGCGCTGATCGACCGCAACTACCTGACCCGCCTGAACGAGACCTACGCGCGCTTCTTCCACGCCTACTCGGCCAGCCCGCTGCTGATCGTCAATGCCGCCAACATCGACCTGGTGGGCAACGACGCGGACTACGAGGAGCTGCTGGGGCAGATCTCCCGCACGGTGCGCGGCCGGCTCTACTACAATCCCCTTCGACACAAGGGGTTGTAGGATGTATACCCATCTGCAGTTGCGCGGTTCGGATCGCCCGCCGGTGAACCTCTCGACGCTGCACCGCATGCGCGAGCAGGGCGAGCCGATCGCGGCGCTGACCTGCTATGACGCCAGCTTCGCCGTGCTGGTGGACCAGGCCGATGCGGACCTGGTGCTGGTCGGCGACTCGCTGGGCATGGTGATCCAGGGCCACGACACCACCGTGCCGGTGACCATGGACGACATGGTCTACCACACGCGCGCGGTGGCGCGCGGCACCTACCGGCCCTTCCTGGTGGCCGACCTGCCGTTCATGAGCTACTCCTCGCCCGATGTGGCGCTGGCCAACTCGGTGCGGCTGATGCAGGAGGGCGGGGCGCGCATGGTCAAGCTGGAAAGCGGCGCGGAGCAGCTGCGCATCGTCGAGGTGCTGGCCACGCGCGACATCGCGGTGTGCGCGCACCTGGGCCTGAAGCCCCAGTCGGTGCACAAGACCGGCGGCTTCCGCGTGCAGGGCCGGGAAAAGGACGCCGCCGAGCGCATCGTGCGCGAGGCGCGCGACCTGGAATCCGCCGGCGCCGACATCATCCTGCTGGAATGCGTGCCCAACGAGGTGGGCCGCGCGGTGACCGAATCGGTGCACGTGCCGGTGATCGGCATCGGCGCCGGGCCGGACGTCGGCGGCCAGATCCAGGTGCTGTACGACATCCTCGACATCACGCCGGGGCGCAAGCCGCGCTTCGTCCGCAATTTCATGGCCGGGCTCGACTCGCCGCTGGCGGCGCTGAAGGCCTACGTGCAGGCCGTGAAGAAGCGCGAGTATCCCGGCCCCGAGCACTGCTTCTCCTGATGATCATCCTCGACCGCATCGCTCCGTTGCGCGAGACGGTGCGCACATGGCGGAAGCAGGGGCAGCGCATCGGCCTGGTGCCGACCATGGGGTCGCTGCACGAGGGGCACATGAGCCTCCTGACCACCGCTCGCGAGCACGCCGACCGCGTGATCGCCTCGGTGTTCGTCAACCCCATGCAGTTCGGCCCCGGCGAGGACTTCGAGCGCTATCCGCGCACGCCGGAAGATGACGAGCGCATGCTGGCCGGGGCCGGCTGCGACCTGCTGTTCGCCCCGCCGGTGCACGAGATCTATCCGGACGGCGGCACCAGCGCCACGGTGGTCAGCGTGCCTTCGCTGGCGGGCATCCTCTGCGGCCGCTTCCGCCCCGGGCACTTCGACGGCGTGGCCACCGTGGTGGCCAAGCTGTTCGGCATCGTGCAACCCGACGTGGCGGTGTTCGGCGAGAAGGACTACCAGCAGCTGGCCATCATCCGCCGCATGACCGCCGACCTCGACATCCCGGTGGAGATCATCGGCGCGCCCACGGTGCGTGCGCCCGACGGGCTGGCGATGAGCTCGCGCAACCGCTACCTCACTGCCGAGGAGCGCCGGGTGGCGCCGCGCATCTACCAGGCGCTGCGCGAGGCCGCCTCGCGCATCGAGGCCGGCGAGCGCGACCTTGCGGCGATCTCGGCATGGGGAACGCAGGTCCTGTGCGAGGCCGGCATGACCCCGGATTACTTCGAGGTCCGCGACGCGGCCACGCTGGCAGAGCCCGCGCCCGATGCGCGCGAGCTGGTGATCCTGACTGCGGCGAGGCTCGGCAAGGCCCGGTTGATCGACAACCTGCGCGTCACCCGGCGCTGACGGCGGCATTAAGGACTTGCCGCAGGCGCCGGGTGCATGAAGGCACCTTATACTGGCGGAAGGGATTCCCATGCTGCTCCCACGCGAGATCTTCACGGCGGCGCAGGTCCGGCAACTGGAAGCCGCGGCCATCGCCGGCGGTATCCCGGGTTATACGCTGATGAAGCGCGCCGGCACGGCGGCCTTCGCCGCGCTGCGCCAGCGCTGGCCGCTGGCGCGTGCACTGGCGGTGGTGGCTGGTCCGGGCAACAACGGCGGCGACGGGCTGGTGCTGGCCCGGCTGGCGCACCAGGCCGGCCTCGATGTCACGGTGCTGCTGGTGGCCGAACCGGACGCACTGCGTGGCGAGGCGCGCGAGGCCTTCGAGGAACTGCGCGAGGCCGGGGTCGAGGCCCGGCCCTTCGACCCGGCCGTGCTGGCGCGTGCCGACGTGGTCGTGGATGCCCTGCTGGGCATCGGCGCGCGTGGCAACCTGCGCGCGGACCTGCGCGAGGCCATCGAGGCCATCAATGCCGCGGGCCGGCGCGTGTTCGCCATCGACCTGCCATCGGGCCTGGATCCGGACACGGGCCATGCGCTGCCCGCGGTGCGTGCCACGGCCACCATCACCTTCATCGCCCTCAAGCAGGGCCTGTTCCTCGGCGAGGGACCGGAGTACGCCGGCGACATCCAGTTCGACGGCCTGCAGGTCACGCGCGCGCCCATCGAACCGGCGCTGCGACGCCTGACCTACGAATCACTGGCCGAGGTGCTGCCGCCGCGGCCGCGCCAGAGCCACAAGGGACAGTTCGGCCGCGTGCTCATCGTCGGCGGCGGCGCCGGCATGCCGGGCGCGGTGCGCCTGGCCGCCGAGGCGGCGCTGCGGGTGGGCGCGGGACTGGTGACGGTGGCCAGCCTGCCCGAGCACCTGGCCGCGGTGACGGCCAACCGCCCGGAGCTGATGTTCCGCGGGCTGCGCGATGGCTGCGACGTGGCCGACGCCATGGCCAACGCGGACGTGATCGCGGTGGGTCCGGGGCTGGGGCGGGATGCCTGGGCCGCGCGCATCCTGGGCGCGGTGTTCGAGAACCGCCGCCCCGGCCAGCGCATCGTGGCCGATGCCGATGCGCTGAACCTGATCGCGGCCGAGGACGACCGGCTGCGCCTCGATGACTGGGTGCTGACGCCGCACCCGGGCGAGGCCGCGCGCCTGCTCGGCACCAACGTGGCCGACGTGCAGCACGACCGCCTCGCGGCGCTGCGCGAGCTGTGCACGCAGCGCGGCGGCGTGATCGTGCTGAAGGGCGCGGGCACCCTGATCGGCGCGCAGGGACAGGTGCCGCGGCTGTGCGACCACGGCAACCCGGGCATGTCCGCGCCGGGCATGGGCGATGTGCTCACCGGCGCGGTGGCGGGCTTCCTCGGCCAGAGCGACCGGCCCTTCGAGGCCACCGCGGCGGCGGTGTACACACACGCGGTGGCGGGGGACCACTGCGCCCGCCTGGGCCTGCGCGGGCTGCTGGCCCTGGAGGTGGCGCAGGAACTGCGCGTGGTGCTGGCGCAGCTTCCGTGAAATGAGCGATCGACCGCCTTCCGGCCCGCCGCGGGATCCGGCGGCCACGCTGTCGGTGTTCCTCGCGGACGAGGAGGCGACGCTGCGCTTCGCGTCCCGCCTTGCGCGGGCAGTGGATCCTTCCGGCGAGCCGCTGGTGCTGTACCTGTCGGGTGACCTGGGAGCGGGCAAGACCACGCTGGCGCGGGGCCTGCTCGAAGCCCTGGGGGAGCGCGGCCCGGTGCGCAGTCCCACCTACGCGCTGCTGGCCGAGTACCAGCCTCCTGGCCATCGTGTCCTGCACCTGGATCTCTATCGCCTCGATGATCCCGATGAACTGGCCGCGCTGGGACTGGCCGACCACCTTCCCGGCAGCACGCTGTGGCTGATCGAGTGGCCGCAGCGCGGTGCCGGAGGTGGGCTTCCCCCGGCCGATGCGGAGGTGTCGTTGCAGCCCGAAGGGGCGGGTCGGCGCCTCATCATCACGCCGCTTTCGGCCCCCGGCCGGCAGTGGCTCTTGGCGGTGGCTGAAGATTCCAGATGATGAAATTTTCCTATCTCCATAATTTTTCTTGAAAATCGGGAATCAGGGGCCTAGAGTACGGCGCAAATGATCGCGCGCCGGGGCCTCGCCTTCGTCATCGCTTGCTGCGCCATCCTGCTCGCGGCCCCGCTGGGAGCTGCGACCCGGGTACGGCAGGCCCTGCTCACCGCGCCGGACGCGCAGGGCGCCAGGCTGGTGCTGGAGCTGTCGGCCGCGCCCGGCAAGCCGAAGGTCTTCACCATGCGCGGACCGGACCGCGTGGTCATCGACCTGCCACGCACCAGCGCCGACGGATTGAAGCTCCCGAAACCCGCGGGCCCGGTGAAGGCCATCCGCGAGGGCGTGCAGCCCGACGGCACGCTGCGCATCGTGATGGACCTGGCGCGCCCGCTGGACTTCCGGTCGCGGGTGGAGGGGCAGAAGCTCATCGTCGAGCTGGGGCGCCCGGGCCCGGCCACCGATGCCGCGCCCTCCCAGCCCAGGCCGGTGCGAGCCGAGCACGCGCCCGCCGACGTGGGCCGCGACATCATCGTCGCCATCGATCCGGGCCATGGGGGCCAGGATCCCGGTGCCATCGGCAAGGGCGGCACGCGCGAGAAGGACGTGGTGCTGGCCATCTCGCGCGAGCTGGCCAGGCGCATCGACGCCGAGCCGGGCATGCGCGCCTTCATGACGCGCACGGACGACCGCTTCATCAAGCTGCGCGACCGCATCGCGCTGGCGCGCAAGGCCGGCGCCGACATGTTCATCTCCGTGCATGCCGACGCGGTCAACAAGTCCGACGTCACCGGTTCCTCCGTCTACGTGCTGTCGTTGACCGGCGCCTCGAGCGAGGCGGCGCGCTGGCTGGCCGAGCAGGAGAACGCCGCGGACCTGAAGGGCGGCGTGTCGCTCTCGGACAAGGATGATGCGCTGGCCTCGGTGCTGATGGACGTCTCGCTGAAGGCCAACATCGCGGTCAGCGGCGCGGCGGCCGAGTACGTGCTGGCGCAGCTCGACCGCGTGGGCACCATCCGCAAGACCAAGGTGCAGAACGCCGCCTTCGTGGTGCTGAAGTCGCCGGACATTCCCTCCATCCTGGTCGAGACCGCCTTCATCTCGAACCCGGGCGAGGAGAAGAAGCTGCGCACGCCCGCGCACCAGCAGGCCATCGCCCAGGCCATCTTCACCGGCGTGCGCGAGTACTTCCGCCAGCACCCGCCGGACGGCACGCTGTATGCGCGCGAGCGCGCCCGCCGCGGCGGGGGCGGCGAGCTGGTGGCGGCGCGCGAAGCGCCCTGATCCCGCACCGGTCCCGCGCGCCGGCTGCAAGCCGGTAAGATGCGGCCCTCTCCATGGGCATCCGCATCCTTCCCTCCCACCTGGTCGACCAGATCGCCGCCGGCGAGGTGGTCGAGCGCCCGGCCTCGGTGATCAAGGAGCTGGTCGAGAACGCGCTGGACGCGGGTGCCACGCGCATCGACATCGACATCGAGGCCGGCGGCGCGCGGCTGATCCGCGTGGCCGACAACGGCCGCGGCATTGCCGCCGCCGAGCTGCCGCTGGCCCTGACGCGGCATGCCACCAGCAAGATCGCGACGCTGGATGACCTCGCGGCCGTCGCCACGCTGGGCTTCCGCGGCGAGGCGCTGCCCTCCATCGCCGCGGTGGCTCGCATGCGGCTGGTGTCGCGCGAGCGTGGCGCGGAAACCGCCAGCGAGATCACGGCGCAGGACGGGCGCATCGGCGAGGTGAAGCCGGCGGCGCTGGCCGAGGGCACGCTGGTGGAGGTGCGCGACCTGTTCTTCAACGTGCCCGCGCGGCGGCGCTTCCTGCGCACCGAGGCCACCGAGGCCGCGCACGTGGCGCGCATGGTGGAGCGGCTGGCGCTGTCGCGCCCGGACGTGGCGCTGCGCTACACCAGCAATGGCCGCGAGCAGCTGCGGGTGGCCGTTGCCGGGGACGAGGCCGCGCAGCACGCGCGCCTGGCGCGCGTGCTGGGCGAGGACTTCGTCGCCGGCTGCATGCCCATCGACGAGTCGGCCGGGCCGCTGCGGCTCAGCGGCTGGATCAGCCGCCCGACCTTCTCCCGTGCCACCCAGGACCTGGCGCACTGGTTCGTGAACGGCCGCGCGGTGCGCGACAAGCTGCTGATGAACGCGGTTCGGGTGGGCTACCGCGACGTGCTGTACGGTGGCCGCTATCCGGCCTACGTGCTGCACCTGTCGCTCGATCCGCGCGAGGTGGACGTCAACGCGCATCCGGCCAAGCAGGAACTGCGCTTCCGCGAGTCGCGCGGCGTGCACGATTTCATCCAGCGGGCCATCTCCCGCTGCCTGGCGGACACGCGTCCCGGCCTGCAGGCCAGTGCCGTGGATACGCGGGCCGCCTCGCCGCTGTCACCGCCCCCTGTTCCGGAAGCGCCGCTGCCGCAGGTCCGTGCCTTCGACTTCGCCGCCAAGAGTCCCTGGGCGGTTGGCGAGGCGCTGCAGGCCGCAGCGCCAGCCGTTGCCGATGGTGATGGCGTTGCGCCTGCTTCCCTCCGGGAGGGGGGCGATGCAGCCCCGGCCGACCGGCCGCTGGGAACGGCCATCGCCCAGCTCCATGGCATCTACATCCTCGCCCAGGATGCCGAAGGGCTGGTGCTGGTGGACATGCATGCCGGCCACGAGCGGGTGCTGTACGAAAAGATGAAGGCCGACCACGCCGCGCGCCGTGCCGAGGCGCAGCGCCTGCTCGAGCCGGTGACGGTGTCGCTGCCCGAGGCGGTGATCGACCGCGTGCTCGAAGAGGAGGAAGAGTGGTCGCGCTGCGGCTTCGAGCTGACGCGCCTCGCCCCGGACCGGCTGGCGGTGCGCAGCGTGCCGGCGCTGCTGGCCCGCCAGGACGTGGCCAGGCTGGTGCGCGACACGGCCCTGGCCATGGCGGAGGACGAGGGCGCACATCACCTGGAGGGCGCCGAGCACCACCTGCTGGCCACGCTGGCCTGCCGCGGCGCCGTGCACGGCGGACGCCGCCTGACGCTGCCGGAGATGGACGCCCTGCTCCGGCAGATGGAGCAGACCGAGCGCGCCAGCCAGTGCAACCACGGCCGCCCCACCTTCGCGCGCATTCCGCTGGCCGACCTGGACCGCCTGTTCCTGCGCGGCCGGTGAGGGTGGGGCGATGAGCGACCAGCTGCCCGCGGGACTGGCCATCCTCGGGCCTACCGCCTCGGGCAAGAGCGCGCTGGCCATGGAGCTGGCGCGGCAACTGCCGGTGGAAATCATCAGCGTGGACTCGGCGCAGGTGTACCGCGGCCTGGACATCGGCACCGCCAAGCCCCCGGCCGGGGACCGGCGCGCCGTCGTCCACCACCTGATCGACATCCGCGAACCCGGGCAGGTGTACTCGGCCGGCGAGTTCCGCGACGATGCGCTGCGGCTGGTCCAGGAAATCGCTGCCCGTGGCCGCATTCCGCTGCTGGTGGGCGGCACCATGCTGTATTTCCGGGCGTTCTTCCGGGGCATCGCCGAGCTGCCCACCGCCGACCCCGGGCTGCGCGCCGAAATCGACCGCCGCGCCGCCCGGGAAGGCTGGCCGGCGCTGCACGCCGAACTGGCCGCGCGCGATCCGGCCGCCGCCGCTCGCATCCATCCGCATGATGCGCAGCGCATCCAGCGCGCGCTGGAGGTGCTGGCGCTGGCCGGCCGGCCGCTCACCTCGCTGTGGGTGCAGGAGGATTCCTACAGATTCGACGAGTGGACCGTGTGCATCATGGAACCTTCCGACCGTCGCCGACTGCATGAATTGATCGGTCAAAGACTCGAACAGATGGTGGCGGCGGGTTTCGTGGATGAAGTGCGTGGTCTTCTGGCCCGGCCCGGCCTGACCGAGCGTTCGCCGGCCCTGCGGCTGGTCGGTTACCGGCAGATTGCGGGTTATGTCGCGGGCCGCGATTCGCTGCAGGGAGCACTTGAAAAAGCCCGGGCCGCCACCAGACAGCTTGCCAAGCGGCAACTGACCTGGCTGCGCGGCCGGAACCTGTTGCCATCCGGCGCCAAGGTGATCCGGACCGACCCTTTCGACGAGACTTCGCGCCTCCGGACACTGCGCGCGCTGGGCCAAGGAAAAGCACGCGCGTGATAAGATGCAAAGCACCACAATAAGGAGAAAATCGTGGCCAAGACCCAGTCGTTGCAGGATCCGTTCCTCAACGCCCTGCGAAAGGAGCGTGTACCGGTATCGATTTACCTGGTGAACGGCATCAAGCTGCAGGGCACCATCGATTCATTCGACCAGTTCGTGGTGCTGCTCAAGAACAGCGTGAACCAGATGGTCTACAAGCACGCGATTTCCACGGTCGTGCCGGCCCGCAACGTGCGCCTGCCGGGTGCTGACGAGGATTCCGCGGAGGGTCCCGCCGGCTGATGTTCGAACGCCCACGCAGCGGCGAGCGGGCAGTGCTGGTGCGCCTCGGAGTGGGCGCGCCACTCGATCCTGAAGACCTCGAGGAATTCACCCAGCTCGCCCTGTCGGCGGGAGCCGTGCCGCTGCGCGCCCCACCACGCGCCACAGCAGCACCCCC
>QGUX01000096.1 GCA_003242275.1 Pseudomonadota bacterium
CGTGGACCTCGTGATTTTCACCCCTTTTTTTTTGTGGCAGGGTTCAGTGTGTATAAGGGACAGCCCCGGGACCGAGCAGCGTGGTGAGCGCCCGGTCCGGATCATCGGCGGGGAAGGGCACCGGCCGACCCTCGCCGTTGCGCAGGATCAGAAGATCGCGCGTGATAACCACCGTGACGTGACCGGGCAGCACCGGGACGAGGTCGCTCTCGGCGAACAGCGCGCGCGGCAGCAGCGACAGCGCGCCGGCCGCCTCCTGCCATTGCCGCATGCTGTCGCGGCCGGCCACCGCCACGGGCACCTGCCCCGTGTCGGCGTTGCGCGCGCCCACGGCGAAGTGCAGCTGGTCCAGGTCGTCGGAGACCTGCTCCTCGAGCGCGAAGGGCGCGAGCTGCTGCAGCCGCTGCTCATTGCCGGGCGGCAGCGCGACACTGAACAGGGACACGTCGGCGGCGGGCACCACCAGCGCGATGCGGCGTCCCGCGGCGGCCTCGCCGAGGGAGGAGGCCGTTTCGGGCAGCAACGCACCGGTGGCATCGGTTACCACCCATTCGGGCGCCTGCCCCGCATCCGCGGACAGCCGCAGCACCAGCCAGTCACCGCTCGCCATCATTCACTTCCCATGCTGCGCGTGACGGCCTGCACCCGGCCTCCATCCCGCTGGATCAGACTGTACAAGGCGAACTGGGCACTGCCAATGGTCACCCAGGTCTCCAGGCGGAACCAGTTGCTGCGCTCCGCCGTCATCTGCAGCATGGCCTGCTGCCCGCTGGCCAGGGTCGTGCGCCGCGGATAGCACTCGCCGGTGCGCCGCTCGGCCAGTTCTTCCTCCGTCAGGTTGCTGTACTCCACGTGCCTGGAATCGGATTCGTGCAGGGCGAACAGCGCATCGAGCACGATGCCGCCGGCGGTGCACACGTTGATGGTGCGCGCGGAGGCGGGCAGCACCGCCACGTGCGGCTGGAGCTTCGCGTACATCTGGCGCGTGAAGCCGGGCATCTGCTGCAGCTCGGTGAGGCTGGTCAGCGGCATGTTCGGGGCGCGGTGCGGCACCGGCTGGGCCAGGTACAGCCCATCCTCCCCGCCGTCGGGAGCGGGCAGGGTGTCCGCGTCGATGAGGTCGGCCACCATGTCGGCCCAGCGCTCGTCGAGCTCCAGCAGCTCGAGCAGGCGCCGGAACACCTTCATCGCGTTCTCGTCCTGCTCGCCGTCGGCATTGATGAGGGTGTTCAGGTTGAAGCGCCCGGCGAGATCGAGGACGCGTGCCTCGAGCACCACGCTGCCCTCGACGATCTCCACCGGTTCCACCTGCTGCGCCCAATCATCCTGCGGCGTATCGGTGGCGTTCCTGTCCTCGCGCAGCACCTCCACGGCCAGCGCCTCGGCCCCCTGCGCGATCTGCAGCGCCTGCTCCATGGCGAAGTTGGCCGTCGCGCGCCGCGCGGTCAGCCCGGTGTCGAAGAACAGCGTCGCGGCGACCACCGCCGCCAGCGCGGTGATCAGCAGCGCCGAGATCAGGATGACGCCGCGCTGCCTCATCCGGTCACCTCGATCAGGCGGGTCACGGTGCCCCAGTCGGCCAGCTCGAGCGTGACCTCCACCGCCAGCGGCCGCCAGCGCAGGTAGCGCATGTCCTGGCCGGGCGAGGCGGAACCGGAGGGCTGCTGCGGCGGCCAGGTCTCCTGCCACTGCAGGCCGTCGTTCATGTAGCGGATGGTGAAACCCTCCACACGGTCGAGCAGCGCCCGTTGCACCGGTTGCGGTTCGGCCTGGGCGTCGAGGGCCAGCCAGTAGTCGCGGTACAGCACGCCGTCGCGCAGCTCGTAGCGCACGCGCTGCAGGGCCGGACGCTGCATGCCCGAGGGATTGCTCCAGCCCGCGCGGGTCAGCACCACCACCGAGGAGTTGCGGCGCTGCCCCACAACCGCCGGCTCGTAACCCTCGCCGACGGGCACGCGCACCGGACGCGGCGCGGCCTGGCTGAAATCCTGCACCAGGCTCCTGATCGCGAACTGCAGGTCCACCAGCCGCTGCTGCGACGCGCGCACGCGCTCGCGGTTGTCCAGGGCCTGGGACATGGCCACCATGGCCATTGCCGAAAGGATGGCGGCGATGGCCACGGCCACCAGGATCTCCACCAGGGTGAAGCCGCGCGCACCGCTGCCCATGGCGGGGCTTCTCATGGTGGCGCGCCTTCCTGCGGACCGCCATCGCCATCGCGATCGCCGCCGCCATCACGGTCCCCATCGCGATCCCCGCTGCCGCCGCGCGAGGAAACGCCCCACTCGGGTGCCAGGCCGCTGCTGCGCGTGCGCCTCGGGCTCAGGAACCCGACCGCGGTGGCGAGCGCATCGAACCCGGCGTCGCGCTCGACCCGCGAGGCATCCCCGGGAGCACGGCCCACGCGCACGTCCACCCGCAGCAGTTCCCCGATGCCGGCTTCGCTGATCTGTTGCTCGAGGTACCAGCTCGTGCCCGCGTACTGGACGATGTCGCGGCTGGTGCCGGTTTCCGGACGCGTGGGCTGGCCCGGCCGGCCCACGCGCAGTTCGGTGATGCGGTTCAGCGCGATCCACTGCGCGAACGCCTTGTCGCGCATGTGGCCGGTGTTGTCGGCGGCGCCGGACAGCACGGTGAGCAGCCCGCCGACGCCCAGCGCGATGACCATCAGCGCCACCACCACCTCGATCAGCGTGAAGCCGCGCGACTTGCTCATGTGCGTTCGGGCTCCAGCCGGTTGACCTCGATGGCATCGGAAGCCGCGGCCGGCCTGATCTGCACCCCGGCACCGCCCGTGCGGCGCAGCTCCAGCTCGAACAGGTTCAGCTCGCCGCTGGAGTAGAGCAGGATCTGCGGTGCGCGCTGGTCGATGTCGACCTCCGCCTCGGGCAGGACCACGCGCCGCCCCTCGATCCACAGGCGCAGCACCAGCTCCCGCGGCAGCTCGCGGGGCCGGAGCAGGTCGTCGTTCTCGTCCAGCCACAGCCCGGTGCGCGGATCCAGGTACAGGAACTGGTAGCCGCGCTCGTGCACGCGGATGCCGTACTCGCGCACCTGCAGCGAGGCCTGGTCGCGGAAATGATCGATCAGGGCGACGAGGCGGTCGCGCTCGTTCTCCAGCTCGCGGTCGCCGCCGGCGATGCCGACCGACAGCGTCACGCCGACGATCATCACGCCGATGATCACCATGACGACCAGGATTTCGACGAGGGTGAAGCCACGCTGCCGCATGGCCCGGTCACCTACTTGTCGATATCCCAGACGCTGATGTCGGCGTCGACGCCTTCCCCGCCCTCGCGCTTGTCGGCCCCCAGCGACATCAGTTCGTAGGGCCGGCCGTCGGCGCCGGGACTGATGTAGACGTATTCGTTCTTCCACGGATCGAGGCTGGGACGGGCGAGATAGCCTTCCGCCTTCCAGTTGTGCGGAATGGGTTCGATCGTGGGCTTGACCAGCAGCGCCTGCAGGCCCTGCTCGGTGGTGGGATAGCGGGAGTTGTCCAGCCGGTACATCTGCAGCGCGAACTCGATCTGCTTGAGGTCCTGCTTGGCCTTGGTGACGCGCGCCTCGTCGATGCGGCCGACCACCTGCGTGGTCACCACCGCCGTGAGCAGGCCGATGATCACCACCACCACCATGATCTCGATCAGCGTGAAACCCCGCTGTCGTGCGCGCCGGACGCGAGTCATACTGCCTTCCTGAGGATGTGGACTGTCCAACCTGCGGATCATATCAAAGGAGCCTGCCGACCCCGTGACATCTGCGTCATCCCGTCTCGCGCTGCTCGCGTCCCTGAACTGTGATGGCCGCCACGGCCTGGCGCTGATTGCTGCCGTGGCCGTACTGTTGCTGCCGCTGGCCGGCGGCGCGGAACTGGCGGGCTGGTTGCGCTGGTCGAGGCCCGGCCTGGCCGACGGGCAGTGGTGGCGCCTCGCCGGCGCGCACATCGTGCACCTCGACGCACGCCACGCACTGCTCAATGCCGCCGGCCTCGCGCTGCTGTGGGCCCTGTTCGCCCGCAGCTTCCGCCCCCGGCAGTGGATCCTCGCCGTGCTGCTGATCATCGCCGCGGTGGATGCCGGCCTCTGGTACTTCTCGCCGCGGGTGCAATGGTACGTGGGCGCCTCCGCGCTGCTGCACGGCGTGTTCTCCTGCGGCGCGGTGGCGATGATCCGCGGCGGCGAGCGGCTCGGGTGGGTGGCGCTGGTGGTGTTCGCCGCCAAGATCGCATGGGAACAGTGGCAGGGACCGCTGCCGCTGTCGGAAGGACCGGTGATCACCGACTCGCATCTCTACGGCGCCGCCGGCGGAGTGGTGGCCGGGCTGCTGCTTCGTCCGCGACGCGAACGGATATACTGATCGCTTTACGCGCAGCTTCGCGAGGGACGGTACTTGATGCAGTCGGTGTTCGTATTCCCGGGACAGGGTTCCCAGTCGGTCGGCATGATGGCCGCGCTGGCCGAACGCGACCGCGTCGTCATCGACACCTTCGCCGAAGCCTCCGGGGTGCTCGGCTATGACCTGTGGAAGCTGGTCCAGGAAGGCCCGGCCGACAGGCTGGCGGAGACCGTGTACACGCAACCCGCCATGCTGGCGGCGGACGTCGCCACGTTCCGCTACTGGAGCAATGCGGGCGGCGCGATGCCCCATGCCGTGGCCGGCCACAGCCTTGGAGAATACGCGGCGCTGGTGGCCGCGAAGTCGCTGGACTTCGCCACCGCGATGCGCATCGTGCGCGAGCGCGCCGAGCGCATGCAGGATGCGGTACCCGCGGGGCAGGGTGGCATCGCCGCCATCCTCGGCCTCGAGGACGACCAGGCGGCGGCCGCGTGCCAGTCCGCCGCCCAGGGCGAGGTCGTCGAACCGGTCAACTTCAACGCTCCCGGCCAGGTGGTGATCGCGGGACATGCCGCCGCCGTGCAGCGCGCCATCGAGGCCTGCAAGGCCATGGGCGCCAAGCGCGCGCTGCTGCTGCCGATGAGCGTGCCGGCGCACAGCTCGCTGATGCAGCGCGCCGCGCAGGGACTGGCCGCCACGCTGCGCGACGCCCCCTTCGCCGATCCGGCCGTGGAGTTCTGGAGCCCGGTGGATGCCGCGCGGCACGCCACCGCCGAGGAGATCCGCGGCCTGATGATCAGCCAGCTCGCCAGTCCGGTGCGCTGGGCGCATCTCGTGCGCCAGCTCATCGCGGCGGGCTACCAGGCCTTCATCGAGTGCGGTCCGGGCGAGGTGCTCGCCGGGCTGAACCGGCGCGTCGGACGCCGCGTGGAAACCCTCCAGCACATCGCGTTGAAGGACCCGGCCTCGGTCGAGGCCGCGCTGGCCGCACTCTCCAACTGACCTCGCAAGGACGAACCATGAGCAATCTTCCGCTCCAGGGCGCCACGGCACTGGTCACGGGCGCATCCCGCGGCATCGGCCGCGCCATTGCACTGAAGCTCGCCGCCGACGGCGCGAAGGTGATCGGCACGGCCACCACACCCGAAGGCGCGGCGCGCATCACCGAGGCACTGGCGGGGCAGGGCGGTCGCGGCGAGGTGCTCGACGTCAGCTCCGCCGAATCGGTCGAGGCGCTGGTTTCGAGCCTGGAGGCCGCCGGCGACATGCCCACCATCCTGGTCAACAACGCCGCGGTCACGCGCGACAACCTGCTGCTGCGAATGAAGGAGGACGACTGGCAACAGGTGATCGACACCAACCTGACGGCCAACTTCCGCCTTTCGAAGCTGTGCGTGAAGCGCATGATGAAGGAGCGCCACGGCCGCATCATCAACATCACCTCGGTGGTGGGCCTGATGGGCAATGCCGGGCAGGTCAACTATGCCGCCGCCAAGGCCGGCGTGATCGGCCTGACCAAGTCGCTGGCGCGGGAGTTGGCTTCACGCAACATCACGGTGAACGCGGTGGCCCCGGGCTTCATCGACACCGACATGACGCGGGTGCTGCCGGAGGCGCAACGCGAGGCGCTGGTGGCGCAGATCCCGGCCGGGCGGCTGGGAACGCCCGAGGATATCGCCGCCGCCGTGGCCTTCCTCGCCTCGCCGGCGGCCGGGTACATCACCGGCCAGACCCTGAGCGTCAACGGCGGCATGCTGATGCCCTGACGGAGGGGCCTTCCCGGCCCGACTCGGCCATTTAGTGTTGCAAAACAACAGCTTGCGATTCCACAGAATGTGGTTTTTCTATGGCGCGGGGGCAATGCTTACCCTACAATACGCGCCCCATGCGACCGGGGCGTTCCCGGAAGTTGCAGCCGACAAATCTCAATGAGGATTGAATACAGATGAGCAGCGTCGAAAGCCAAGTCAAAGCCATCGTTGCCGAGCAGCTGGGCGTGAAAGCCGAGCAGGTGACGAGCGACGCGTCATTCGTCGATGATCTCGGCGCTGACTCGCTGGACACGGTTGAGCTGGTGATGGCCCTCGAGGAGGAGTTCGAAATCGAGATCCCCGATGAAGAGGCCGAGAAGATCACCACCGTCCAGCAGGCGATCAACTACATCAACGAGCGGCGCGCCAAGGCCTGATCGCCCCCTGGCCTCCCGAGCTGCGCGGCGCACGGCAGCCGCGCAGCCGCCGGCCCCGCCGGCCCCAGTCCACTTCCTTCCATGATTCCCTCGGAGCTGCCTTGAGCAAGCGTCGCGTAGTCGTAACAGGTCTTGGCATCGTCTCCCCGGTGGGCAGCACGGTGGCCGCCGCCTGGGACAACGTCGTCAACGGCGTCAGTGGCATCGCCCCCATCACGCGCTTCGACGTCAGCGACTTCCCGTGCCGCTTCGGCGGCGCCGTGAAGGACTTCAACCTCGAGAAGTACCTGACGCCCAAGGAGGCGCGGCGCATGGACGAGTTCATGCACTACGGCATCGCCGCGGGCGTGGACGCGATGGAGGATTCCGGCATCGACCTTGAGAAGGTCGATCGCGACCGCTTCGGCGTGATCACCGGCTCGGGCATCGGCGGCCTGTCGACCATCGAGGAGGTGCACAAGGCCTACCTCGAGGAGAACAACCCGCGCAAGATCACACCGTTCTTCGTGCCCTCGACTATCATCAACATGATCTCGGGGCACCTTTCGATCCGCTTCGGGCTTCGCGGGCCCAATCTCGGCGTGGTCACGGCGTGCACCACCTCCACGCACGCCATCGGCATCGCGATGCGTACCATCCAGTACGGTGATGCCGACATCGTGCTGGCCGGCGGCTCGGAGATGGCCACCTGCGCGCTGGGCCTCGGCGGCTTCGGCCAGGCCAAGGCGCTGTCCACGCGCAATGATTCGCCCACCGAGGCCAGCCGCCCCTGGGACAAGGACCGCGACGGCTTCGTGCTCGCCGACGGTGGCGGCGCGATGATCCTGGAGGAGCTGGAGCACGCGAAGCGCCGCGGCGCTCGCATCTATGCGGAAGTGGCCGGCTTCGGCATGAGCGGCGACGCGCACCACATCACCGCACCGCCGGACGACGGCAATGGCGCGCGCCGCGCCATGCAGGCGGCGCTGCGCGACGCGGGACTCAACGCCGGCGAGGTGCAGTACATCAACGCCCACGCCACCTCCACCGAGCTGGGCGACGTGGCCGAAACGCTGGCCATCAAGGGCGCGTTCGGCGCCGATGCGGCCAAGGTGGCGGTCAGCTCCACCAAGTCGGTCACCGGGCACCTGCTCGGCGCGGCCGGCGTGGTCGAGGCCATCTTCACCGTGCTGGCGATCCGCGACCAGGTCGCGCCGCCGACCATCAACCTGCACACCCCGGGCGAGGGCTGCGACCTGGACTACGTGCCGAACACCGCGCGCCGCATGCGCATCGACGCGGCGCTGTCGAACTCCTTCGGCTTCGGCGGCACCAACGGCACACTGGCGCTGCGCCGCTTCACCGGCTGAGTGCCGCGCGCACGGCGAGCCATCATGGGCGCGCCCCGGCTTCACATCGAGTCCGTGGAGATCGCGCCGGGTGCGCTGCTGGCGCTGGCCGCACGCCATCCCGGCCGCTATCCCGTGCTGCTTGACAGCGCCGCGCACGGCCCGCTGTCGCAGGTGTCGCTGCTGGCGGCGCTGCCGCGGGGCATGGTCTGGCTGGACTCCCGTGGCGGGCTGCACCACGAGGGCGGCCTGCCGGAGCTGCCGGCCGGCGGTTTCCTCGCCGCGCTCGAAGCCCACTGGCAGAGGGCCCGCACGGGGGCGTCCGAAAGGCCACCGGAGGTGCCGTTCACCGGTGGCTGGTTCGTGTACCTGGGCTATGAACTGGCGCTGGAGACCGAGCCGGCGCTGCGTCCCTGGTGGCCCGAGGCCAGCTTCGCCGATGCGCGCCCGGTGGCCGCGGCGCTGCGCATCCCGGCGGTGCTGGCGCTGGAGGCCGACGGCACCGGACGCCTGATCGCCGAGCCTGGCGTCTCCGCCGACGAACTGGCGCAGGTTCGCGCCGACCTCGCCGGGACGGACCACGCCGCGGCGGTCGCGGCACCGCAGGTCACGCTGCAGGAAGAAGACCCGGCCGCCTACCTGGAACGCATCCGGCGCGCCAAGGAATACATCCGCGCCGGCGACATCTACCAGGCCAACCTGTCGCGCTGGTGGCGCGGCGAGCTGCCGGCCGGATATGCGGCCGCGAATCTCTACCGGCGCCTCCGGCAGAGCAACCCGGCGCCGTTCGCGGGCTTCGCGCAGCTCGGCGAATTCCGCGTGCTGTCCTCGTCCCCCGAACGGCTGCTGCGCATCCAGGGCCGGCGGCTCGACACCCGTCCCATCGCCGGCACGTATCCACGCGGCGCCACCGAGGCCGAGGACCGGGAGCTGAAGGCTGCGCTGGTGGCGCATCCCAAGGAACGCGCCGAGCACGTGATGCTCATCGACCTGGCGCGCAACGATCTGGGCCGTGTGTCGTTGGGCGGCAGCGTGCGCGTGGACGAGTACATGGCGGTGGAGACCTACGCGCACGTGCACCACATCGTCTCCAACGTCACCGGCATCCTGGCCGAGGGCGTCTCGCCGGCCGCGGCGCTGCGTGCGGTGTTCCCCGGTGGCACCATCACCGGCTGCCCGAAGGTGCGCTGCATGCAGATCATCGCCGAGCTGGAGGGTGCCCCGCGCGGCCCCTACACGGGCAGCATGGGCTACCTGAACCACGACGGCTCGGGGGACTTCAACATCCTGATCCGCACCATGTCGCTGCACGGACGGCAGCTCGAGATCCGCGCCGGCGCGGGCATCGTGGCGGATTCGGTGCCCGAGCGCGAACTGGCCGAATCGCGTGCCAAGGCGCGCGGCATGCTGCTGGCGGTTTCGCCATGAACGCACTGCCGGCCGCCGCCATGCCGCTGGAAGTCCTCGTGGACGGCGCGGCCTGCCGCGAGGCCTGGCCGCTGGACCGGGGGCTGCTGTACGGCGACGGCCTGTTCGAGACCATGCGCGTGATGCACGGACGCATCCGCTTCGAGGAACTGCACGCCGCGCGCCTGGCGGATGGCTGCCGGCGGCTGGGCATCGGCATCGACCTCGATCACACCTGGGCGGCGGTGCGCGTGGCCGCGCAGCGGCACGGCGAGGCCACGCTGCGCCTGACGGTGACGCGCGGCACGGCGCTGGCGCGCGGCTACACGCCCACCGGCCGGGAACAGGCGCGCACCGTGCTGGCCGTCTACCCGCCACCGGGCGCAGGCGAGATCCCGCAGCGGGTGAGGGTGGTCACGCTGCGCGCCACGCTGGGCGAGAACCCGTTGCTGGCCGGCATGAAGCACCTGAACCGCCTGGAGCAGGTGCTGGCGCGCAGGGAGCTGGCGGCCCGGGGGGGCGGGGCCTTCGAAGGGCTGGTGTCGAGTAGCTCCGGGGCGCTGGTCTCAGGCACCATGAGCAATGTGTTCCTGGACCTGGATGGCGAACTGGTGACCCCATCCCTGGAAACCTGCGGCGTGGCCGGCGTGATGCGCGCGGCCGTGCTGCGCGAGGCGACCCGCGCCGGCTGCGCGGTGCGCGAGGCGCGCATCCCGCTGTCCGCGCTGGCGCGCTGCCGCGCCATGGCGCTGACCAATGCGCGCATGGGCCTGGTCACCGTGCACGAACTCGACGGCCGCGCGCTGGAGGGCAGCGAGGTCCTGCGTGAACTGGCCGTGCAGGTGGCCGAGGCATGACCCGGCGCCACCTCGCCCTCGCCAGCTTCGTCACGCTGCTGCTGGTCGCCGCGGCCGCGGCGCTGTGGATGTGGCACAGCATCCGTGCCGCGGCGCTGACGCCCGGCACCGCCAGCATCATGCAGGAGTTCGACGTGCCGCAGGGCGCAAGCCTGCGCGCCGTGCTCAGGGAGCTCGAGGAGCGCAAGCTGATCAACAGCGCGAAGAAGCTGGAGTGGTACCTGCGCTGCTGCTGGCGCGGCGACATGGGCAAGGGCATCAAGGCCGGCCGCTACCGCTTCCTGCCCGGCGAGCACCCGCTGGTGATCCTGCGCAACATGGTGGACGGCAAGGTGGTCACCGAGACCATCACCATCCTGGAGGGCTGGACCTTCGCGCAGATGCGCCAGCAGCTCGCGCGCGCCAGGGACCTGAAGCAGACCATCGCGGGCTACACCGACGAGGAGATCATGCGCGAGCTGGGCGTGCCGGACCTGGCGGCCGAGGGCCGCTTCGCCCCCGACACCTACGTGTACGCGCCCGGCGTGACCACCGACATGCAGATCATCCGCCTGGCCTACGAGAACCAGCGGCGCAACCTCTACGAGGCCTGGGATGCGCGCCAGCCGGACCTGCCCATCAGCACGCCGGACGAGGCGCTGGTCCTCGCCTCCATCATCGAGAAGGAGACCGGGCTGGCCAGCGAGCGGGCGCGCATCGCCGGCGTGTTCGTGAACCGCCTGCGCATCGGCATGCGGCTGCAGTCCGATCCCACGGTCATCTACGGCATGCGCGAACGCTACGACGGCAACATCCGCCGCAGCGACCTGACGCGTGACACGCCGTGGAACACCTACACGCGCGCGGGGCTGCCGCCCACGCCCATCGCGCTGCCGGGACGCGACGCCATCTTCGCGGCCCTCAACCCCGAGCACACCGACGCGCTGTTCTTCGTCGCGGTCGGGGACGGCAGCGGCGGGCACTACTTCTCCGCCACGCTGGCCGAGCACAACCGTGCCGTGGCGCGCTACCTCGACCGGCTGCGCATGCGCTCGCTGACCGAGGCCTGGCAGGAGATCAGCCGGGAAGAGGCAGCCGCGGCGGCGGCCGCCGCGGAGGCCGCTTCGATGCCGGCCGCGCCGCCGCCATGAGCCGGGGCCGCTTCATCACGCTCGAGGGCATCGAGGGCGCGGGCAAGTCCAGCCTGCAGCGCGCGCTGGCCGCCGCCCTGGCCGCCTGCGGCGGGGGGGGGGGGACGGCGCGGGCGGCGGCGGGGATGCCCCGGCCCGGGGAAACCCGGGCAACCGCCCCGGCGCCCCGGGGGCCGTGT
>QGUX01000330.1 GCA_003242275.1 Pseudomonadota bacterium
GCTTCAGCGCGCGCTCGAACTCGGCCACGGCCTGGCGCGTGCGGCCGGCACTCTCCAGCACGGTGGCGCGCGTGTAGTCGATGTCCGGGTGGTCGGGATAGCGCCTGGCCAGCTCATCCAGCGTGGCCAGCGCGCCCTTCAGGTCGCCGGCGTCGACCTGCAGGTGCGCGCGCGCCAGGCCCGCCTCGAGCGCCTCGTCGAAGTTCTGCTCGGCGTAGTCATCGAGCAGTTCCAGCGCCTCGGCCGTGGCGCCCTGCTGCATCAGCAGCTTCGCCGCCGAGGTGCGCGCGGACAGGCCCATCGCGCTGTCGGCCAGCAGCTGGTAGCTCTGGATGGCGCGCGCGGTCTCGCCGCGGCGCTCGGCGAGCTGCGCGAAGTAGTACACGGCCAGCGCGGTGTTGTTGCGGTCGCCGACCAGCGCCTGCAGGCGCTGCTCCACTTCCTCGAGCCGGCCGAACCTGAGCGCCAGCGTGATCAGCCGCCGCTGTGCGCCCGAGGCAATGTCCGGCCGCCCCGCCAGCCGTTCCAGTTCGATCTCGGCATCGCTGGTGCGGCCGGCACCGAGCAGCAGGTCGGCCAGCAGGAAGGCATCCTCGCCCTGCAGGCGGTCGAGCGGCAGCTCGCGCGCGCCGGCCAGCGCCTCGTCGTGGCGGCCCAGCACCGACATGGCGCGCAGCATCACGATGCGCGCCTCGAGGAAGTCCGGCACGATCTCCAGCGCGCGGCCGGCCGCCTCCAGCGCGGCCTCCATGTTGTAGGCCGCCATCGCCAGACGGGCCTGCGCCAGCAGCACCTCGGCGGCCGGATCCTCGCCCAGCAGCACTTCCTGGAACAGGCGGTACACCAGCGTGGCGTCGGCCTCCTCCTGCAGGGCCTGCGCGAAGCTCAGCGGGTCCTGGGTGCCGGCTTCGCCCGTATCGTTCCAGGCCGACAGCGCCTCGCGCGCCTCCTCCATGTCGTAGCGCTTCATGGCCACGATGGCGGCCGCCAGTGCGGCATCGCCCGAGAAGGGATCGAGTTCACGCCAGCGCGCGGTGGCAGCGCGCGCCGTGGTCAGCTGGTTGCAGCCCAGGGCAAGCTGCGAGGCGCGCCGCGCGACCTGGGCATCGCTGGAAAACTTCGCCGCCGCCAGGTAGTTCTCGGCGGCGGCGCGGCAGTCACCCGCGCGCAGTGCGTTCTGTGCGGCCTGCAGCGCCTCGGACTCGCCGCTTGGCGCGGCCGTGGCCGGCACTTCCTGCGACCCGGGCGTGCGGGTGGTGGAACAGGCGGCGGCAAGTGCGAGGACGAGCAGCAGGCCGCCCCGCAAGGCTGCCGCGAAAGGGGTGGCTTCAGGCATCATCTCGCCACTATATCGTGTTCGCCCATGAAAGCCTCGATCCGACAGAAACTTGAGAAAACCGCCGAGCGTTTCGAGGAAGTGGGCCACCTGCTGGCCGACCCGGCCGTGGCCGGGGGGTCGGATACGTTCCGCGAACTGTCGATGGAGTACGCCCGCCTGGAACCGGTGGCGGCCGGCTACCGCCGGCACCAGGCGCTGGAGGCGCAGCTGGCTTCGGCGCGCGAACTGTCGGCCGACGCCGATCCGGAAATGCGGCAGATGGGGGAGGAAGAGGTGCAGCGGCTGACCGAGCTGCTGGCCCGCCAGGAGCACGAGCTCGCGCTGATGCTGCTGCCCCGGGACCCGCGCGACGAGCGCAACATCTACCTGGAGATCCGCGCCGGCACCGGCGGGGACGAGGCGGCCCTGTTCGCCGGCGACCTGCTGCGCATGTACACCCGCTATGCCGAGTCGCGCGGCTGGCAGGTGGAGATCCTCTCCGAGAGCCCGGGCGAGCACGGTGGCTACAAGGAGGTGATCAGCCGGGTGGTGGGCCGCGGCGCCTTCTCCGTGTTCAAGTTCGAGTCCGGCACCCACCGCGTGCAGCGCGTGCCCGAGACCGAGGCGCAGGGCCGCATCCACACCTCGGCCTGCACGGTGGCGGTGCTGCCCGAGCTGGACGAGATCGAGGACATCCAGATCAACCCTGCCGACCTGCGCATCGACACCTTCCGTGCCTCCGGCGCCGGCGGCCAGCACGTCAACAAGACCGACTCGGCCATCCGCATCACCCACATCCCCACCGGGCTGGTGGTGGAATGCCAGGACGAGCGCTCGCAGCACAAGAACCGCGCCCGCGCCATGGCCCTGCTGAAGGCCAGGCTTCTGGCCGCCGAGCAGGAGAAGCAGGTGTCTGCCCAGGCCCGCTCGAGGAAGCTGCAGGTTGGCAGCGGCGACCGCTCCGAGCGCATCCGCACCTACAACTTCCCGCAGGGGCGGGTCACCGACCACCGCATCAACCTGACGCTGTACAAGCTGCCGGAGATCATGAACGGCGATCTCGACGAGCTGCTCTCGGCGTTGCAGACTGAGTTCCAGGCCGAGGAACTGGCGGCGCAGACCGGCGAGTGAGCTGCCGGCGCCCGCAGGTTCCGCGGCAGGCTCCGGGTCAACCCAGGGGGATTCGCCATGAAGCACATGCTGCGCCTGCTGCCGGCCGCGCTCGCTGCGCTGGCCATCACCGTTCCTGCCGCCGCGCTCGACCTGCAGCTCAAGGACAAGATCGTGCTGGTCACCGGCAGCACCTCGAACATCGGCTACGCCACCGCGCGCCTGTTCCTGAAGGAAGGCGCCACGGTGATCATCAACAGCCACCAGCAGTCCGAGATCGACGCCGCGCTGCCGAAGCTGGAACAGGAGACCGGCCGCCGGCCGCTGGCCTTCCGCGCCGACGTCACCGATCCCGGGGAGGTGGCGAAGCTGGTGGCGGCGCATCCGCGCGTGACAACC
>QGUX01000331.1 GCA_003242275.1 Pseudomonadota bacterium
ATGGACAGCCGCTGCGCGGCGCGCGCTAGCTCGGCCGGCGCCTCGACGTTGACCCGCCAGGCCAGGTCCCGCTCGCCCTCGGCACGGTCCACCGCAGTGTAGGCGGCCGCATTGATGATGACGTCGGGTCTCGCGCCGGCCAGCCGGCGCGACAGCGCCTGCGCATCGGACAGGTCCACCACCGAGCGGTCCCAGAACTCCGCCGCCGGCAGCTCCTCGCGGAGATGGCGACCAAGCTGGCCGTTGCCGCCGATGACGAGGATGTTCATGCCTGCCCTGCCCGTTCGCGCCTTACCGGCCCTCTTCGATCAGGTCGAGCAGGTAACGCCCGTAGCCGCTCTTGGCCAGCGGACCGGCCAGCGCCGCCAGCTGCTCGTCGCTGATCCACCCCTGGCGCCAGGCGACCTCCTCGGGGCAGCCCGTCTTCACGCCCTGGCGCTTCTCCAGGGTCTGGATGAAGTGCGCGGCCTCCAGCAGCGAGTCGTGCGTGCCGGTGTCCAGCCAGGCCATGCCGCGCGCCATGCGCTGCACGTCCAGCTTGCCGCGCTGCAGGTACACGTTGTTCACGTCGGTGATCTCGAGCTCACCGCGCGCCGAAGGACGGATGGACCTGGCGATCTCGACCACTTCCGGGTCGAAGAAGTACAGGCCGGTCACCGCAAAGCGGCTCCTGGGATTCTTCGGCTTCTCCTCGATGGAAGTCGCGCGGCCCTGCTCATCGAAGGCCACCACGCCGAAGGCCTCGGGGTTGGAAACCCGGTACGCGAACACCGTGGCCCCCTCCTCGCGCGCCGCTGCCGCCGACAGCAGGCCAGTGAAGCCGCTGCCGAAGAACAGGTTGTCCCCCAGCACCAGCGCGCTCGGCGCACCATCCAGGAACTTCTCGCCGATCAGGAAGGCCTGCGCCAGGCCGTCCGGCGAGGGCTGCACCGCGTACTGGAGGGACAGGCCCCAGCGGCTGCCGTCGCCGAGCATCTGCTCGAAGCGCGGCGTGTCCTGCGGCGTGGAGATGACGAGGATGTCGCGGATACCCGCCAGCATCAGCGTGGTCAGCGGGTAGTAGATCATCGGCTTGTCGTAGACCGGCAGCAGCTGCTTGCAGACCGCATGCGTGACCGGGTGCAGGCGCGTGCCGGACCCGCCGGCGAGGATGATGCCCTTGCGACGCATCAGGCCACCGCCTCGCCGACGCCGCGGCGCTCCAGCCGGTAGCTGCCGTCCAGCACCCGCGCCCACCACTGGCGGTTGTCGAGGTACCAGCGCACCGTCTTCTCCAGGCCGGTCTCGAAGGTCTCCTGCGGCACCCAGCCCAGCTCGCGCTTGATCTTGCCGGCGTCGATGGCATAGCGCGTGTCATGGCCCGGCCGGTCCTTCACGAAGGTGATCAGGCTTTCGTAGGGCGCCGTGCCGGCCGCCCTGGGCGCCAGCTTCTCCAGCAGCGCGCAGATGGCGCGCACCACGTCGATGTTGCGCTGTTCGTTGTGGCCGCCGATGTTGTAGGTCTGGCCCACCGCACCGCGCTTGAGCACCGTGTACAGCGCGCGGGCATGGTCCTCGACGTACAGCCAGTCGCGGATCTGCGTGCCCTGCCCGTACACCGGCAGCGGCTTGCCTGCGAGGGCCGAGAGGATCATGTGCGGGATCAGCTTCTCGGGGAACTGGCAGGGGCCATAGTTGTTCGAGCAATTCGTGACGATCACCGGCAGCCCGTACGTGCGGTGCCAGGCGCGCGCCAGGTGGTCGGAACCGGCCTTCGAGGCCGAGTACGGGGAGCTGGGCGCGTACGGCGTCGTCTCGGTGAAGAAGCCGCCCGAGTCCTCCAGGTCGCCGTACACCTCATCGGTGGAGACATGGATCAGGCGGAAGTCCTTCGCCCGGTCGCCCTGCAGCCCGCGGTAGTACTTCAGCGCAGCCTGCAGCACCATCGCCGTGCCCACCATGTTGGTGTGGATGAACTCCTCGGGCGCGTCGATGGAGCGGTCGACGTGGCTCTCGGCCGCGAGGTGCAGCACCGCGGTGGGCTGGTAGCGCTCGAACACCCGCTCCAGCGCCGGGCGGTCGCAGATGTCCACCTGTTCGAAGCTGTAGCGGGCAGGATCGACCGCGCCGGCGAGCGACTCCAGGTTGCCCGCGTAGGTCAGCTTGTCGACGTTGACCACACTTTCCGAAGTGTGTGCCGAAAGATACCGAACCAGGGCCGATCCGATGAACCCGGCGCCGCCCGTGACCAGCAATGTCATATGCCCGTTCCCTCGCTTCCTGAGCCTTGGAATCATAGACTAAGGCCGGCCCGGGGGCCGCCCGCGCCCGGGCCTTTTACAGATTTTGAGAAGGACTTCATGCCTATCAATGCCATTGCCACCCCCCTTCCGGGCGTTTTCGTCATCGAACCGAAGGTGTTCGGGGACGACAGGGGGTTCTTCTTCGAGAGCTTCAACCTGCGGGACTTCCGGGCCGCGACCGGCGTGACACTGGATTTTGTGCAGGACAACCACAGCCGCTCGCGCAAGAATGTGCTCAGGGGCATGCACTACCAGATCCAGCACCCGCAGGGGAAGCTGGTGCGGGTGGTGGCCGGGTCGGTGTTCGACGTGGTGGTGGACCTGCGGCGCAGCTCGGACACCTTCGGCCAGTGGTTCGGCGTCGAACTGTCGGCCGAGAACAAGAAGCAGCTATGGGTGCCGCCGGGATTCGCGCACGGGTTCCTGGTGACCTCGGAGGTGGCCGAGTTCCCCTACAAGACCACCGCCTACTGGTATGCGGGGCACGAGGGGAACCTGAAGGGGCAGAATCCCAAGAAGGGATACAAATGGCGCCGGAG
>QGUX01000332.1 GCA_003242275.1 Pseudomonadota bacterium
AAAAAACGAAAACCGAAAAGGCCCCGGAAGAAAACCGGGCGCGACACCCGCGGCCGGGGAAATGTGTGCGGGCGGCGGCCGCCGGGGCGGGGCCGGGGGGGGGGACGCCGCCGGGCCACTCTCTCGTCCTACTTCAGCTGGTAGTCGGTCTGGTTCGCCGCGTACTCGATGAACCAGTCCAGCGCCTGCGGATTGGCCATGGCGTCGCGGTTGGCCGCCTTGTGCAGCGGGTAACCGGACAGGATGCGCCGCACCGGCACCTCCATGCGCTTGCCGGAGATGGTGTAGGGGATGGCGGGCACCTGGTAGATCTTGTCCGGCACGTGCCGCGGCGTGTACTCCGAGCGCAGCCGGTCATTGATCGCCTTGGTGAGCTTCTCGTCCAGCGTCAGGCCGTCGCGCAGCTTCACGAACAGCGGCATGAAGAACTTGCCGCCGGGCAGGTCGAGGTTGACGATGAGGCCGTCCTCGACGCCATCCACCAGCACGATGGTGCGGTAGATCTCGGAAGTGCCGATGCGGATGCCGTGGCGGTTCAGCGTCGCGTCCGAGCGGCCGAGCACGTAGGCGCCGCCGCGCGAGTTGATCTTGTAGAAGTCGCCCTGGCGCCACATGCCCGGGAAGTCGCTGAAGTAGGTCTCGATGTAGCGCTCGTTGTTGGGGTCGTTCCAGAATCCCACCGGCATCGAGGGGGCCGGCTGGGTCATCACCATCTCGCCCACCTCGTCGATGACGAACTGGCCGTTCTCGCCCATCACGTGCACGGCCATGCCCAGGCAGCGCGCCTGCATCTCGCCCGCGCGCTGCGGCAGGATCACCGCGCCGCCGACGAAGCCGGAGCAGATGTCGGTGCCACCGCAGCCCGGCGCCACCCAGCAGTCTTCCTTGACGTTGTCGTGGAACCATTTCTGGCACTCGGGCGTCACCGGCGAGCCGGCCAGCGTGATCGACTTCAGGTGCGAGAGGTCGAACTTGGCCTTGGGCACGATGCCGTTCTTCTCGAGGATGGACTGGTAGGTGGGGCTGGCACCGAACAGCGTGGCCCTGGAGTCCTGCACCATCTTCCACAGCACGTCGCCGTCGGGCCAGGCCGGGTTGCCGTCGTACAGCACCGGGGAGACGTTGGACAGCAGCGAGCTGACCAGGAAGTTCCACATCATCCAGCCGGTGGTGGTGTAGAAGAAGATGCGCTCGCCGGCGTGCATGTCGAAGTTGAAGGCCAGGTGCTTCAACTGCTCGATCATGATGCCGCCGTGGCTGTGCATGATGGGCTTGGGCAGGCCGGTGGTGCCCGAGGAGAACAGGATCCACAGCGGGTGGTTGAACTCCACCTCCTCGTACTGGAACGTCTCGCGCGGCACGTCCGGGTGGTCGAGCAGCTCGTCCCAGAGGATGGTCTTCGGCGTGAGCCGGCGCGGGTTGGCCGGGTCGAGGTACGGCAGCTGGATCACGTGCTCGACGGTGTCGAGCCTGGCGAGGATCTTCTCCACCTCGCCGCGGCGGTCGAAGGGCTTGCCGGCGTACTGGTAGCCGTCGACGTGGAAGAACACCTTCGGCGTGAGCTGCGAGAAGCGGTCGAGCACGCCGGGGGTGCCGAAGTCCGGCCCCACCGAGGACCAGATGGCGCCGAGGCTGGTGGTGGCCAGCATGGCCACCAGCGTCTGCGGGATGTTGACCATGTAGGCGCACACGCGGTCGCCCTTCTTCACGCCCAGCTTGCGCAGCTGCGTGGCCACGATGCGCACCTGCCGCCCGAGCTCCTCCCAGCTCATCTCCTGCAGCGGCTGGCGCTCGTTCAGGTGCAGCACCGCGGTCGCGCCGGGGCGCTCGTGCCGCAGCGCGTGGCGCGCATAGTTGACGCGCGCGCCGGGGAACCACTCGGCGCCCGGCATGGTGCGCTTGCCCAGCACCGCGGTGGGCGGCTGGGTGGCCTCGATCTTGAAGAAATCCCAGCAGGCCTGCCAGAACGCATCGATGTCGGTGGTCGACCAGCGCCACATCGATTCGAAGTCGGGGAACGTCAGGCCCCGGTTCCTGGTCAGCCATTCACGGAACTCGGTCAGCCGCGCGTTCTGGATGCGTTCAGGCGACGGCGTCCACAAAACTGTACCCGGTTCGATCATTCCCACCCCGAAGGCTCCCCGAAAAAGTCCGCTATTGAAGCATGATTTGCGCGATCGAATAGCCCCCCTCAGAATCGGCCGCGCAAACATATGAACGATACTGAATTACTCGTATTTGTACCCGGTTTGGTGTGCGACGCGCGTGTCTGGCGTCACCAGATCGAGGGCCTGTCCCGGCAGCGCCCGGTGCAGGTGGCCTCGCACGGCACGCTCGACAGCCTGGGGCGGATGGCCGAGCGCATCCTGGACACCGCGCCGCCGCGCTTCGCCCTGGCCGGCCATTCCATGGGCGGCCGGGTGGCGCTGGAGGTGCTGGCCCGGGCGCCGGAGCGCGTCACGCGGCTGGCCCTGCTGGATACGGGTTTCGAAGCGCTCGCCGGGGGCGAGGCCGGTGAACGGGAACGCGCGGGGCGCTACCAGCTGCGCGATCTCGGCCGCCGGGAGGGAATGCTTGCCCTGGGCAGAAACTGGGCGGAAGGCATGGTGCATCCCTCGCGCCTGGCCGATGCGGAGCTGATGGAGGAGATCCACGCCATGATCGCGCGCGCGCCGCTGGCGCAGTTCGAGGCTCAGACCGAGGCGCTGCTGAACCGGCCCGACCGGACCGGGCTGCTGGGGCAGATCCGCGTGCCCACGCTGGTGCTGTGCGGACGCGACGATGCGTGGAGCCCGCTGGCGCGGCACGAGCAGATGGCG
>QGUX01000333.1 GCA_003242275.1 Pseudomonadota bacterium
GCCCGGCCCCCCGCGGCCGGGCCAGGCGCCGCCCATCGCGCTACCACCCGCGCCCGTGAACGCGTCCCCCGCCCCCGCCATGGTCCCCGTCCCCATCGCGCTCGAGCGCCTGCGCGAGCTGTGGGTGCACACCGGCACCGCCTGCAACCTGTCCTGTCCCTTCTGCCACGAGGGCAGCAAGCCCGGGGACGCGCGCATCGGGGCGCCCACGCTGGCGCAGCTTGCGCCGCTGCTGGACGAAGCCGCGGCGCGCGGCGTGGAGCGCTTCGCGTTCACCGGCGGGGAGCCGCTGATCCTCAAGGGCATCCTCGACATCCTGCTACATGCGGCAAGGCTCCGGCCGGTGCTGGTGCTCACCAATGGCACCGCGCCCTTCATCCGCCGCTCCCACCAGCTGGCGCAGCTGCGCCAGGCGCCCCACCCGGTGGGCTTCCGGGTCAGCATCGATCACCCGGACGAGGCCGTGCACGACGCAGGGCGCGGGTTCAGGAACTTCCGCAGGGCCATCGAGGGGCTGAAGCTGCTGCATGCAGCCGGCTTCGAGGTGGGCGTCACCCGGCAGATGGCGCCCGGCGAGGACGCGCGCACCGTCGAGGAGAAGTTCCGGCAGGTGCTGCGCCGGCACGGCCTGCCGCAGGACCTGCCCGTGGTGGCATTGCCGCCGCTGGGCGCGCTCGGAGAAACGGCCCGGCTCGCCGCCCTCCCCGAGCAAGCCGGCAACAGCGGCGTCGGGCCACCCTGCGCGCGCAGCCGGATGCTGCTCAGCAGGGGCGGCGCCGCGCGCCTGCATGCCTGCATGCTCACCGACGACGAGCCGCGCTTCGACCTGGGGCCTTCGCTGGCGGATGCCCTCGCGGCGCGGGTGACTCCGGACCACCCGCGCTGCGCCGTCTGCCGCGTCGCCGGCGTCAACTACGCCGGCGCCGGCTGACGCCCCGGGAAGACACTTTTCAGAACGACACCTTCGCGCCCAGGTAGAAGCGGCGACCGAAGGAATCGTGCACGAGGTTGGTGCTGCCCCTGGCGTTGTTGCTGTCCTCCGGCACGCCCGGCACGTACACGGCGCCGAATTCCTCGGGGTCGGCATCGAACAGGTTGTCAATGCCGAAGCGAAGTTCCACCCTCGAATTGACCGAGTAGCGGCCGAACAGGTCGAACTGGTCGTGCGAGGCCAGGGGCAGGGCGAACTCCGGGGCGTTCGTCCCCGGTGCCACGCTCGGCAGGTGCTGCCACCTCAGGCCCACGCCGAACGGACCGTTGCGGTAGCCCAGCGTGGTCAGCCAGCGGTTCTTGAAGTGGAAGTCCCCGCCGGACGAGGTGCCCCGCTCCTCGACATAATCTCCGCCCGGGAACGGCGAGCGCGCGAAGCTGTCCAGGTAGTTGAACTGGATGTTCGCGCTCACCGAACCCGGCGCCGACCGGAAACCGATCCCCGACAGCTCCGCGCTCCAGTCGAGCTGCACGTCGAGGCCGCTGGTCCTGATGCCGCCGAGGTTCACGTACTGGGCCCGGTAGCGGCGGTCCGCGCCGTAGGGGAACTGCGCCGTGTATTCGCGCTGGATCAGGGCGCAGTACGGATTGCCCGCGGCCAGTTCCGCGCCGCTGTGGGACCCCGGCGCGTCGCCCACCAGGCTGTTGAAGCGCGCGTCCAGGCACTGGCGGTAGACCGTGGGCTGGTCGGGAATGCCGATCGCGCCCTTCAGGTCGATGTCGTACCAGTCCACCGACAGTGTCAGGCGCCGCAGCGCCTCGGCCTGGAACGGCAAACGCAGCACCGTGCCGATGGTGAAGGTCTCGGCCTTCTCGGAGTCCAGGTCCGGGTTGCCGCCCTGCACCGCCAGGTCGAACGGGAAAGCAGTGGCCGACGGGCCGAACACGTTGAATCTGTAGTTGTTGGCGCTGTCCTCGCCCGGCACGTACAGGCTGGGCGGCGCACCGTCGCGCACCATCAGCTCCTGGCACAGGGCCTGGACGTTCAGCCGGTTGGGATTGTCGGGATGGTTGGCCCAATCCGGCGTGAAGTTCTCCCAGTAGCCGCAACCGTCGATGGCCGTGGCAATGGCGGCCGCGCCCACCGGCATGTACAGCTCGGTGATGTTGGGTGCGCGGTTGGCGCGCTGCACGCCGCCGCGGAAGCGGATGAAGTCGTTCACTTGCCAGTCGCCCAGCACCTTCCAGGTCTTCAGGCTCCCGCCGGTCTTGTAGTCCGAGAAGCGGATGCCCGGCTCGATGGACAGCTTCTTGACCAGCGGCACGTCCGTCAGCAGCGGGATGGCGAACTCGGCATAGGCCTCCTTCACGTAGGTCAGGCCGTTCACGCCCAGCGGCAGTGCGATGTTGTTCACCACGTTGGCGGCATCCTGGTTGGCGTTGTAGGCGGCATCGGGCGTGAACTGGAAGCGCTCGGAACGGTAGGTCAGGCCCGCTGCGAACTGCAGCGGCCCGGCCCACAGGTCCGCGATCGTGCCCTGCACCGTGGCCTCGGCGACCTGCTGCTTGATCGTGGAGATGTTGTTCATGCGCAGCGTCACGTAGTCGGCACAGTCCTGCGACACCGACGGCGTGTTGTTCACGCTGCCATCGGGGTTGAAGATGGGCAGGCCGCTGGTGCAGCGGCCGGCCGCCGCGATGATGGCCGGGTTGATCCATCCGCGTCCGTAATGGTCCTGCTCGAACAGCTGCTGCACCTTCGGATGGCTCAGGAAGCTCTCGGGCAGGTGCGCGTTCACCGAGGCCTTGCCATGCGAGCCGTACACCTCCCATGACCAGTCCTTCAGCGGCAGCTTGCCGCGGAAGCCGGCGATGACCTGGTACACGT
>QGUX01000334.1 GCA_003242275.1 Pseudomonadota bacterium
CCCCCGGTCGGGGCGGAGCCGGGGGCGCCGGCCCCCAAGGCGGGGGGCGCGTCCGCGGGCCCGGCGCCGGCCCGCCGCGAAGGCCCGGCCAAAGGCGAAGGCCAAGGCACGCGGGCGCAAGTAGGCATCCGCGGCCACGCCGCCACACGCAACGCCCCGCTCGAAGCGGGGCTTTGCCTTGTCCGGGAATGGAAGGCCGCAGCCGCCGTCAGCGGCTGCGGTACATTGAGATGGAGACCCCGCCGTTGGCCATGCCCGGGTTCGAGCTCAGGTACTTGCCCGAGTTCATCCACGCGAAGGGACCGTCCACCCGTGCCTCGAAGGTGGGCACCAGGCCGATGCCCGGATTGGTGGTGTTGCGCACGATGACGATCTCGCCGTCCTCGGCCTGCCACATGTAGCGGGCGTCGATGGGCGGGCCGCCGCCACCGAAGCTCTGGTAGTCGGCGCCGCCGAACACCACCTTGCCATTGATCAGGCCTTTCACCGTGCCGCCGGTGATGGGAATGATGTTGCGGTTGCCGCGCTTGCCGTTCTGGATGGCCTGGCTGCGGCCCAGCGTCACGGTCTCGACCAGGATCTCCTCGCCGCGCTGCTCGGAAGGATCGGCGTGGCGGTAGTCCCAGGGCTGTGGCGGCACGCCGGCGGGCTTCCCGATGCGGACCACGGGGGCGCCGGCGGCATTGACGGCCGAGACGTCGTACACCGAAAAGCGCATCGTGCCGGCATTGCGGTCGATGCTGCGCCGGCCGACGAAGGTGCCGGTGTTCAGCCAGGCGAACTCGCCATCGCTGGAAGCCTCGAAGTCGTACACGATGCGCAGGTCGTTGCCGTCCGGGCCGGTGCCGGCATTGCGCAACAGCACGTACTTGCCGTCGCTGGTGCGCAGCACCAGGATCTGTTCCACCTCGACCACGCCATTGGCCAGCACCAGCTGGTAGTCGAGCCCGCCGGCCAGTACCTCACCCGAGATGCGGGGGCCCTTGAGGGTGCCTTCCTGCGTGACCACGGCCTGGCGCAGGCCGAAGGGCGTGCGGCCCACGTCGTACACCGCGTCGAGCTTCACCTCGGCCTCGAACACCAGCGTGCCCTGCTCGGGCACGGGAATGCCCTGCGGCAGGCCGCAGTCCCAGGCGGCATGGGGCAGCAGCGTGGCGGCCGAGGTGGCGCCGCCGCGGCGCGCCGGGCCGCCGGAACATCCGGCGGCAAGGCCCACTCCCAGCGACAGCAGCCCGAGGGTGAAGGGTCGGCGAGTGATCATCCGCGTCTCTCCGTTGCTGGTGGGGCCTTACGGCGCCTTGCACTGGTAGGACGAAGCCGCTTCCGGCGGCCCGCCGAGGTAGTGCGGGTACTCGGGGTACGAGCACATCGGCAGCGAGCGGCCGCCGGCGGTGACCTCGATGGTCTTGCCCGGCGCCTCGTTGCGCTCCACCCAGGCGACGATCGCGGCGCGCTTGTCGAACTGGTTGGGGATCTGGAAGCGCTCCACCGGCTGGCCGGCGCCATTGGTGGTGTGGTTGCTGCCCGACAGGCCGTGGCCGGTCTGCGGCAGCACGAACAGGCGCGCGAAGGCATCCACGGTGCGGCGGCCCATCCTGTCGAGCACCGACTGGTAATAGTCCAGCTGCTCGCCCGGCGAGGCCAGGGTGTCATTGGTGCCGATGGTGACGATCATCTTGCCGCCGCGCCTGTAGAAGGCGGACAGGTCCGGATTGGTGGAATCCAGCCACTCCGACAGCTGCTTGCGACGCGCCTCCCACTTGCCGCCTTCCACGTAGTCCAGCGGGTTGGCCGACAGGTCCTGCATCAGGAAGCCGGTCACCCCCAGCACGCCCAGGTGCGAGTGCATGGGCGCATCGGCCGCGGCGCCTTCCTGGCCGCGGAAGCGCTGCGGCACCAGCAGGCCGCTGCCCGAGGGATCGGTGTTGGGCACCCACATGCCGAAGCGCGTGCGGCCATTGGCCAGCGCCGAGGCGAAGCTGTAGGGCGTGTAGATGAACTTCAGCGTCTCGATCTGGCCGTCCGACAGCTTGGCGTTCTCGCTGGAGTCGTTCGGGTCCGGGTCGCGGCCGTCCGGGCCGCGCAGCGCCGCCCAGGGATTGCGCTTCGGGTCGCCCTGCGACATGTCGAACAGGGCGCGCGCTGCCATGTAATTGTTGATCACGCCGTCCTCCAGGCCGTCGAGCTTGTCGGCCTGGCGGATGAACTCGGCGCGGATGGCGGCGGTCTTGGCGGGCGGCACCCAGTTGGCCAGCGCCTTCTCCTGGATGCGGATCAGCTCCGGCGCCAGCATCAGCGAGGAGAAGCCCACGATGGGCACGTCGGCCACGATGCCGTCGTAATCGGCCGGGTAGCGCTGCGCCACGGTCAGCGCCTCGCGGCCGCCCTGCGAACCGCCGATGTAGTAGTTGAACCGCGGCCGCTCGCCGTAGACGCGCTCCATGATCACCATCGCGGCGTCATGCGTCTTCTTCATCTGCATGTAGCCGAGGTTCTTGATGGCCTCGTCGTTGAGCGCCCAGTCATTGGCGCCGGGCGGCGGCGCGGGCATGCCGCCGCCGAAGCCGGGCGGGGGACCGCCCGCGCCGGGGGCACCTCGCGGCGGGCCACCGGCACCGGGCGCACCCGGGCCCGCGCCGGGGCCGCCGGCACCCGGCCCGGCCGCACCCCGGGGCGGTCCGCCCGCCCCGAGGCCGCCAGGCATGCCGGCTCCCCGCGGCGGGCCACCCGCACCCGGCCCACCCGGCATGCCCCCCGGCGGGCCGAAGCCGGCCTGGTGGCCCGAATCACTGCCATAGGTGGCGAAGCCGCGCGCGA
>QGUX01000097.1 GCA_003242275.1 Pseudomonadota bacterium
CACGCGCTGCGCGCTGCACCGCAGCCGCAACTGCACCGTGTTCGGCGTCGGCGACCGGCAGGCGCGCTGGCTCATCGTCGGCGAGGCCCCCGGTGCCGAGGAGGACCGCCGCGGCGAGCCCTTCGTGGGCCGCGCCGGCAAGCTGCTCGATGCCATGCTCCGGGCCATCGGCCTGGCGCGCGAGCAGGTGTACATCGCCAACATCCTGAAGTGCCGGCCGCCGGACAATCGCACGCCGTTGCCCGCCGAAGTGGCGCAGTGCCTGCCTTACCTGGAGCGGCAGATCGCGCTGCTGCGGCCATCCATCATGCTGGCCGTGGGCAGCGTGGCGGCGCAGAACCTGCTGGGCACGGACGCGCCGGTGGGCCGGTTGCGCGGCCGCGTGCACGCCTTCGGCAGCGCCCGCACGCCGCTGGTGGTGACCTACCACCCGGCCTACCTGCTGCGCTCGCCCGGCGAGAAGCGCCGGGCGTGGGAAGACCTGAAGTTCGCGCGCCGCGTCGCGGGCGCGCCGGTCGCTTGAGCGCGCGGCAGGAAGCAGTCATCCGCGACATGGGGCCGGACGATGTCGCGGCCGTGGCGCGGCTGGAGTCCCAGTCCTATGCCTTCCCGTGGAGCGAGGGCATCTTCCGCGACTGCCTGCGGGCCGGCTACTACTGCTGCCTGGCCGAACTCGACGGGCAGTGCATCGGGTACGCCATCATGAGCCTGGGCGCCGGCGAGGCGCACGTGCTGAACCTGTGCGTGGCCGAGCGCCATCGCCGGCAGGGGCTGGGCGCCATGCTGCTCGAGCACCTGATGGAATTCGCCGCGGCCAGCGGCGCCGAGGACATCTTCCTCGAGGTGCGACCGTCCAACACGGCGGCGCTGCATCTCTACAGGACGCACGGCTTCACGCAGATCGGCATTCGCCGCGGCTACTACCAGGCCGTGGGCGGCCGCGAGGACGCCGTGGTGCTGCGCCGGCAGCTCGCCGCCCGCAGCAGGTAGGGCGCGATACGCCGGCGTTGCGCGCGGCGGGCGGAATTCAGGACCGGAAACTCTCCCAGGGCCCGGTGATCGCCAGCGTCCTGCCCGGGCTGTACACGTTGACGAACAGGGTCGAGCCGTCGGGCGAGAAGCAGGCGCCGGCCAGTTCGGTCTGTTCGTGCAGCCGGCCGAAGGCATACAGGCCGCCGTCCGGCGTGACCCCGCGCAGGTGGTTGTCGACGTCGCGCGTGTACTGGTCCTCGCAGACGATCAGGTGGCCGTTGGGCGCGACGGTGAGGTTGTCGCCGAAATTGAACCTGGTGATGTCGTCGGACTCGACGAATACCTGCAACCGGCCGGGTTCGCGCCGCTCGCCCGGCTGGCCCTCGAGGCGGGAGGGACGGTAGCGCATCACCTGGCCCAGCTTCTTCGCGCCGCCGTTGGTGCAGCAGAAGAACAGCTCGCCACTGCCCATGTGGATGCCCTCGCCGCGCGCGAACAGCAGGGCGCCTTTCTCGTGGCCGCGCTTGCGCAGGTCGTCGTCGGGAGCCTCCACGCCGTCGAGGTCGATCCAGCGCACCGCGTACCACCTGCCGCGGGGCATGCGCACCTCGTCGTGGTTGCGGCTGTCGGTGATGTCCTGTTCGGCCAGCGCCATGGCCTGCAGGCGGCCACCGCGCCAGAGCTCGCCGCGGGCGTTGGGCAGCAGGCGGTAGAGCAGGCTGTCGTTGCGGTCCTCGGTGAGGTACACCACGCCGGTGCGCGGGTCCACGGCGGCGGCCTCGTGGTTGAAGCGTCCCATGGCGGTCAGCGGCACCGGATCGACCGCGCCGCGCGCGCTGGCAGGCACCTCGAACACCCAGCCATGGTCCTTGCCGGCGAGGCGGCTGCCGGCGCGCGTGAGGTCTTCCTCGCAGGTGAGCCAGCTTCCCCAGGGCGTGACGCCGCCGGCGCAGTTGCGCACCGTGCCGAGCAGGCTCACGTGCTGCCTGAGCACGCGGCCGCTGGCGAGGTCGTAGACCAGGGTCGTGGTGCCGCCGGGCAGGGGCACGCCATCGGGATTGCGGTCATACGCGGCCGGCGCGGTGGCGCCCGGACCGCGCACCGGGCCGAGCTCCTGCTGCTGGGCCTGCAGCTCATGGTTGCGCACCAGCGCCACCTGTCCGTTGCCCAGCGCGAAGGCGCCCATGCCGTCGAAGTAGTCGGGCACGAGCAGGCCGTCGTCCATGCGGTCTGCGAACGAGGAGATCACCCGGTAGCTGAAGCCCCGGGGCAGGTCGAGCAGGCCGGCTGGATCGGGCACCAGCTCGCCGTAGGCACGGGGCGAACGCGGCCCGGCCGAGCTGGCGCGCGAGGTGCTGGAACAGGCGCCCAGCAGGCCGGCGAAGGCCGTGCCCGTCAGCGCCAGCGTGAATTCACGGCGTGTGCTCAATCCCGATTCCCCCACTGAAGGTGGCATGTATACCCCAGCCGGACGGTACTGCAGGAAGGGTGCAGTGGCAATCGCGGGGCACATGTGCGATTGGTAAAGCCATTGCGCCAGCTCGGGCAAGTCATGCGCGGGTGGCGCGTGAAACTTGCGCCCGAGGGGAGATTCCAGGGAACCGCCATGTCCGCATCCGTCACTCGTCGTGCCCTGCTGGCTGCCGCGGCGCCGGCACTGGTCCTGGGCGCCTGCTCCTTCACGGGCCGCAACAGCGCCCCGGCCATCATCCACCGCTACCACAGGCCGCGGCCGGCCGCCGATGCCGACCATGCCGTGGTGTACCGGCGCGAGGACGAGTTCTGCGCCTGGACGTACACGCGCGGCTTCTGGGAGGACGGCAACGGCCACCTGATGCAGAACTTTGATTCCCTCACCGTCGACTACGAGAAGCTCGACGCCGAGGGAATCACGCACAACAACATCTTCGCCCGCTCCACGGGCCGCAGGATGCTCACCGTGCGTTCCACCGACCGCGGCGTGACCTGGAACGGCGACAATCCCGAGGTCGACCTGATGACGCGCGACATCGCCTCGCGCCCGACCTTCGCCGAGTCCGGCCCGATCGACTGGAGCGACCGCAACACGCTGCTGTACTCGGCCTTCAACACCCGCAACCTGCAGGTGTCGAAGGATGCCGGGCGCACCTGGTCGGCGCCCTCGCCGCAGCCGCTGGAGGGGCTGAAGTCGCTGGTGTCGCTGAGCTCCTACCTGGTGCGGCCGGACGGGCGCTGCCTGCACTTCATGTACGAGACCGAGAACGGCTGGAAGCGGCGGCCGGTGGTGTATGCCAGCGTGGACGGCGGCACGGAGTTCCACTTCCTGTCCTTCATCACCCCGAAAGAGGACCCCTGGGGCAACGCCGACGGCGAATACCGGACCACCGCCGCCTATGGCGGCCACCGCTGGTTCTACCCGCGCGCCATCCTGCTGCCCGGCGGGCGCATCCTGTGCTCGCTGCGCTGCCAGCGCGATCCGCAGGGCGTCATGTGGTCGGAGGTGTACGCCAGCGATGACGGCGGCCGTACCTGGGGCTTCCTCTCGCGCATCAACGATTTCGGCGCGCCGGCCAGCCTGGTGCGCATGAGCGACGGGCGCATCGTGGCCGTGTATGGCTACCGGCTGCCGGACTACGGCATCCGCGCCGCGGTCAGCGAGGACGGCGGCCGCACCTGGGGAGGCGAGCTGGTCGTGCGCGACGACGGCGGCAGCTGGGACCTGGGCTACCCGAATGCCTGGGAGGTGTCGCCGGGGCGGGTGGGCTGCATCTACTACTTCAATTCGAAGCACGACCCGGTGCAGATCACCGGCGGCAAGCGGCACATCGCGCGCAGCATCTTCAGCATCTGAGGAGCCCGCGGCGCTTCCGGGGCCGGGCCGCCGCCGGCCTTGAAACCCGGGGGCGCCGGCACCAACTGGCCGGGCGCGACGGCCCGTTTGAAAGTACTATCCGCACCCGCCCTGCGGCGGTCGTCCGCGGCCGCCGGCCTCCGTCCCGGAGGGCAGGGCGCTTCTTCCCGGAATGGGTGACGGTCCAGCATGGTTGACGCGAGCGCAGAGGAAATCCGCAAGAGGCGAACCTTCGCCATCATTTCGCACCCCGACGCGGGCAAGACCACGTTGACCGAGAAGCTGCTGCTGTTCGGCGGTGCCATCCAGCTCGCCGGCACGGTCAAGGGCAGGAAGGCCGCCCGCCACGCCACCTCGGACTGGATGCGGCTGGAGCAGCAGCGCGGCATCTCGGTGACCAGCTCGGTGATGCAGTTCCCCTACAACGGCTGCGTGGTGAACCTGCTGGACACGCCGGGCCATGAGGACTTCTCCGAGGACACGTATCGCACGCTGACCGCGGTGGACTCGGCGCTGATGGTGATCGACTGCGCCAAGGGCGTGGAGGAGCGCACCATCCGCCTGATGGAGGTGTGCCGGCTGCGCGCCACGCCCATCATGACCTTCATCAACAAGCTCGACCGCGAGGGCCGCGCGCCGCTGGACCTGCTGGACGAGATCGAGAAGGTGCTCAAGCTCACCGTGGCGCCGGTGACCTGGCCGATCGGCATGGGGCGGGACCTGCTCGGCATCTACCACCTGATCGAGGACCGCATCTACGTGTACGAGCCCGGCGAGCGGGGCGCCCGCGGCGGCAACCGCACCATCGACGGCCTCGCCAGCACCGAGGCCACGGAGTTCCTCGGCGACCGCGCCGCGGCCTTCCGCGAGGAGGTGGAGCTGGTGCATGGCGCGGCCACGGAGTTCGACGTGGCCGGGTACCTCGCCGGCCGGCAGACGCCGGTGTTCTTCGGCTCGGCCATCAGCAACTTCGGCGTGGAGGAGCTGCTGCGCACCTTCACCGAACATGCACCCGGCCCGCAGCCGCGCGCGGCGCGCGAGCGCACCGTGGATCCGTACGAACCGAAGCTCACCGGCTTCGTGTTCAAGATCCAGGCCAACATGGACCCGGGCCACCGCGACCGCATCGCCTTCATGCGCCTGTGCTCGGGCCGTTACCAGCGCGGCATGCGGCTGTTCCACCCGCGCCTCGGCAAGGAGATCCGCGTCGCCGACGCGCTGACCTTCATGGCCGGCGACCGTGCCGCCACCGAGGAGGCCTGGGCGGGCGACATCATCGGCCTGCACAACCACGGCACCATCAACATCGGCGACACCTTCACCGAAGGGGAGAAGCTGGCCTTCACCGGCATCCCCAACTTCGCGCCCGAGCTGTTCCGCCGCGCGGTGCTGAAGGACCCGCTGAAGATGAAGGCGCTGCAGAAGGGCCTCGACCAGCTCTGCGAGGAGGGCGCCACGCAGCTGTTCCGTCCGCTGCGCAACAACGAGCTGATCCTGGGCGCGGTGGGGCAGCTGCAGTTCGAGGTGGTGGCCTTCCGCCTGCAGGACGAATACGCGGTGTCGTGCGTGTTCGAGAACGTGGGCGTGCACACGGTGCGCTGGGTGACGGGCGAGGAGAGGAAGCTGGCCGAGTTCCGCACCAGGGCCTACGAGAACCTCGCCATCGACCACTCCGGTGCGCTGGTGTACCTCGCGCCCTCGCGCGTGAACCTGTCGCTGACCATGGAGCGCTGGCCCGAGCTCACCTTCCACGAGACGCGCGAGAGCCACGCGTGAGAAACTGGCCCCGCGGGCGGTGAGCCTCCGGGGCTGCCAACTGCAGGGACACCAGGGAGGACATGCGGCAGTGAAATGGCTGGCACGGCGCCCGGCGCTCGCCTGGGCGCTGTACGACTGGGGCAATTCGGCCTTTGCCACCACGGTGATGGCGGGCTTCTTCCCGGTGTTCTTCAGCCAGTACTGGAGCCATGGCGCGGACACCGAGCTGACCACGGCGCGACTGGGCTACGCGAACGCGGCGGCGGGACTGGTGATCGCACTGCTGGCGCCCTTCCTCGGCGCCATCGCCGACCGCGGCGGCCGGCGCAAGCAGATGCTGCTGGCCTTCACGCTGCTGGGATCGGCCGCCACCTTCGCGCTGTTCTTCCTCGCGCAGGGCCAGTGGCTGGCGGCCGCGGCGCTGTTCGCGCTCGGCACCGTCGGCTTCAACGGCGGGGTGGTCTTCAACGACTCGCTGCTGCTCGACGTGGCCGAGCCGGCGCAGTACGACCGCGTGTCCTCCTTCGGCTATGCACTCGGCTACCTGGGCGGCGGCCTGCTGTTCGCGGTCAACGTGGCGATGGTGGTGAAGCCCGCGCTGTTCGGCCTGCCGGATGCGGCGGCGGCGGTGCGCTGGTCCTTCGTCACGGTGGCGGCCTGGTGGCTGGTGTTCACGCTGCCGCTGATGCTGTACGTGCGCGAGCACGCCGCCACGCGCCCGCCGCTGGGCAGCGTGTTCCTCGACGGCCTGCGCGAGCTGGCGGGCACGGCCCGCGCGGTGGCGCGCCAGCCCATGGTGTGGCAGTTCCTGCTCGCCTACTGGCTGTACATCGACGGCGTGAACACCATCATCAAGATGGCGGTGAACTACGGCCTGTCGGTGGGGCTGGCGGCCAACGACCTCCTGGGCGCGCTGCTGCTGACGCAGTTCGTGGGCTTTCCCGCCGCGCTGCTGTTCGGGCGGCTTGGCGAGCAGGTGGGCGCGCGCGCCGGCGTGCTGGTCGGCCTCGCGGTGTACGCCGGCATCACGGTGTGGGCACTGTTCCTGGACTCGGCGCTGGAGTTCTACCTGATGGCGGCCACGCTGGGGCTGGTGCAGGGCGGCGTGCAGAGCCTGTCGCGCGCACTGTTCGGCCGCATGGTGCCCGAGGGCAAGTCGGCCGAGTACTACGGCTTCTACAACATGGTCGGCAAGTTCGGCACGGTGCTGGGACCGGCGCTGATGGGCGCGCTGGCGCTGGCGGCCGACAGCACGCGCGTATCCATCCTGGCGCTGCTGGTGCTGTTCGTGGCCGGCGGGGCGCTGCTGCTCAGGGTGCGCACGCCCTAGGCGCGCCGCAGGGCCCGCCTGAGCTCGCGCAGCGCGCCGCGCAGGTGGCCGATGCCGGCGGCGGTGGGCGCATCGCGGCCGAAGCGCAGGGACTCGTAGCTGCGGGTGAAGCGTTCCACGGCGGGCGCCGCATCCGGCCGGCGTCGTGAGGCACGCCGCCGCACCGCCTCCGGACCATCGTGCGGGGTGATCGCCACGCCGTGCCGTGCGAGCAGCGCCGCATAGGCGTTCCATATCCTGCCGACAGGGTCGGGCCTCGCGCGCGGCCGGCGCGCCGCCAGCACCAGCAGCACCACCAACCATGCCAGTGAGCCGGCGAGCAGCAGCGCGGCCATGCCCCGGTAGTCGATGTCGTCCAGTCCCAGCCAGCCGAGCAGGTCCCGCTGCCGGGCGGCATTGAAGTTCACCACCTGCTCCTGCCACCAGCTCCCCGCCGCATCCCAGCCGTCGCGCAGCGTGCGCAGCCAGCTGCCCTCCAGCACCAGCGCTCCTGTGGCGCCGCGCGCCGCGGGCAGGAACTCGGACAGGCCGCGCTGCAGCCGCTGGGGCGCCACCATGCTGGTGGGATCGAAGCGCACCCAGCCCTCGCCCTCGATCCACACCTCGGCCCAGGCATGCGCGTCGGACTGGCGGACCGTGTAGTAGCGGCCGATGGGATTCCAGCTTCCGCCGAGGTAGCCGGTGACCACGCGCGCGGGCACCCCGGCGGCGCGCATCAGCGTGACGAAGGCGGAGGCGAAGTGCCCGCAGAAGCCCAGCCGCGTGTTGAACAGCAGGTCGTCGACCGAGTCGTAGTTCAGCAGCGGCGGGGTCAGCGTGTACTCGAAGCCGCCCTCGCCGAAGTAGCGCATCACGCGTTCGGCATAGGCCCGGTCGCCGTCCACCTCGGCGCGCAGGGCGGCGGCCAGCTCCAGGGTGCGCGGGTTGCGGCCGGGGGGCAGCTGCGTGTCCAGCCGCCGGCCCAGGATCGACAGCGGCCCCGGGTTGCGCCACCTGAGGTGCGAGGTGCCCTCGTAGACCAGCGGCGCGGTGACCGGCCTCTGGGAGAGCAGCTGGCCATCGAAGGTGCGCATGTGGCGGCGTCCCTCGATGGCGCCGGCCATGTCGAGCGCGAACAGGTACGCCTGCCCGTGCGGTTCGAGCATCACCTGGTAACGCAGCGGCGGGGAGAGGAACTCCACCGCCTGGCGCGGTGCGCCGAAATTGCGCGCGCTGCGCCAGGTGAACCCATCGAACTCGTGCAGCACCGGGCCACGCCAGTAGCGCAGCGGCGGCGGGGGCGGTTCGCCGTCGAAGCGCACGCGGAAGGCGATGTCGTCGGAGATGGCCAGCTCCGAGATGCTGCCCGGGCTCATCTCTTCCGACAGCCCGGTGCGTGCGGTCTCGCTGCCGGGCAGCGACCACAGCGCTCCCGGCAGGCGCGGCACCAGCACGAAGGCCAGGACCGCGAACGGCATGGCCAGCAGCGCCGCGACGCCGGATCTGGCGAAGGCGCGGCGCGCGGGCAGCGAGGCACCGGGCCCGCCGAGCGCGGCCAGCGTGGCGAGGGCCGCCCAGGCCGCCCCCGGGAACAGGGCCAGGCGCACCAGGCCCCGGCGCCCGAGCCCTGCGGCGAGCACCAGGATCATCGCCACGAAGGTCACGATCACCGCGTCGCGCCGGCCGCGCGTCTCCAGCAGCTTCATGCCGCCCATCACCATCAGCAGCGCGCTGCCGGCGGCGAGGCCATTGATGGTGCCGAAGTTCATCATCACGCCTGCCAGCAGCACTGCGGCGAGCAGGTAACGCGTCCACCGGCCGGGCAGCGGCAGCCGGCCGGCCTGATGCAGCCAGTGCCACAGGATGCCGCCCGCAGCCATGGCCGTGCACCACGGGGGCGCCCGGTCCACGTGCAGTGCGCACGCGGCCGCGAAGGTCAGCAGCATCAGCCGCGCGGCGGTGGCAGGCACGGGGGCGCTCATGGCGGAGCCAGTCCGTACAGGGCGAGCTGCGCGAGGCAGCGCTCGCGATGACCGGCACCGCGGCCGGCCAGCGCCGGCCGGCCGGGCAGGCGCAGGACCCAGCCCTCGCCGCGGGCGGCAGCGTCGAGGATCCAGCGCGTCAGCTGTGACAGCCGCGACTCCACGTCGAGTCCGGCCAGGGCATCGAAGTCGAACTCGTGGTGGTGCGCGCTCTCGCCCTGGTACTCGCGCACCAGCAGCGGCAGGCCGCGCGCATAGGCCTTCCACGCCACCTGCCGGGGCGAATCCCCCTCGCGGAAGTCGCGCAGCCAGGCGAGCTCGTCCAGGCCCTGGGAGTGGCGCACCTGTCCGGCCTCGTTGCCCAGGCGCTCGGGAACGGGCCGCGAACCGGCGGGGGCGGGATAGACCAGCGTGGTGACCTCGGGGGCCAGCCAGGTCCAGGTCTCGAACAGGCCAAAGGGCGCCTGGCTGGCCAGGCGCAGCGCGGGTGCGCGCCAGCGGCCGCGGTGCGGCGCGGGCAGGTCGAGCAGCAGCAGGGCCCGGGCGGGACTGGCGTCCGCGGGGCCGGCCGGCAGGCCGCACACGGCCTCGCCGCGGTCACCGAGCAGAAGGTCCTCGGGTGCGCAGCGGCCGGGCGAGACCACCAGCGTCAGCCGCACCTGCCCGCCGGCATGCGCAGGTTCGGCGCGGGCCTCGTGCACGATCACGCCCGAGAGCATGCGCTGCGTCTGCACCATGGCCACCAGCGCGAAGCCGGCCAGCCAGAACGTGAACAGCAGGGCCAGCCCGTTGCCGTAGTTCATGCCGGCCAGGAACATCACCACGAGCAGCAGCGCGAAGGTCCAGCCGGCGGAGGTGGGCAGGATGTAGATGCGCCGAGACTTCAGCCGCAGCGGCAGCACATCGCGGCCCTGGCGGCGCAGCGCCCACTGCTTCACGCGTTCGCGCAGGGTGGCGGCGAGCGGAGTGGTGGCTGCCGCGGGCATGGATCAGCGCGGGACGGGCACCGCCTCGAGGATGGTGCGCACCAGCTGCTCGCGCGGCAGTGCGCCCCGTTCGGTGAAGCCGGCGCGGGTCTCGAGCCGGTGCAGCGCCACCGCGGGCCATACCGCCTGCACGTCGTCGGGCAGCACGGCGTCGCGGCCCGCGATCAGCGCCCAGGCGCGCGCGGCACGCACCAGTCCCTGCGCGGCGCGCGGCGAGAGTCCCAGGCGCAGGTCGGCGCGTGCGCGGGTGGTGGCGACCAGCTTCTGCACGTAGTCCACCAGCGGCTCGGACACGTGCACGGCGGCGGCCTGCCGCTGCAGCTCCAGCAGCCCGGCGGCGTCCATCGCCGGCTTGACGCGTGCGAGCAGCGCACGCCGGTCCGGCTCGGCCAGCAGCGTGCGCTCATGGCGCGGGTCGGGATAACCCAGCTCGATTCGCATCAGGAAGCGGTCGAGCTGGGATTCGGGCAGGGCGTAGGTACCCAGCTGCTCCTGCGGGTTCTGCGTGGCCACCACGAAGAAGGGCTCGGGCAGTGGATGGGTGATGCCGTCGACGCTGACCTGCCGTTCCTCCATGGCCTCCAGCAGCGCGCTCTGCGTGCGCGGGCTGGCGCGGTTGACCTCGTCGGCCAGCAGCAGCTGGGTGAACACCGGCCCGGGCCTGAACTCGAACTTCTGCGTGGCGCGGTCGAACACCGACACGCCGAGGATGTCGGCCGGCAGCAGGTCGCTGGTGAACTGCACCCGCTGCCAGGAAAGCCCCAGCACCTGCGCCAGCGCATGGGCCAGCGTGGTCTTGCCCACACCCGGTACGTCCTCGATGAGCAGGTGGCCGCGCGCCAGCAGGCAGGAGAGGGCGAGGCGGATGGCCTGGCCCTTGCCCAGGATGATGGCATCCAGGGAGGCCAGCGCCGCGGTCAGTGCGGTCATGAGGGTCCCGTGCGTCAGCGACGCACCAGACCCTGCACGATTTCGATCTGCCGCGCGAGGCTCTCGTTCACCTTTTCGAAGTGCGCAATGCGCTCCCGTTCCTGCGCCACGACCTCGGGGGGGGCGTTGCTGACGAAGCTGGGGTTCTCCAGCTTGGCCCTGGCCCGGGCAATCTCCTGCCGGTTCTTCTCCTGCTTCTTCGTCAGGCGCGCCAGTTCGGCAGCCGGGTCGATCAGGCCTTCCATGGGCACCAGCAGCGTGAGGTGGTCGGCCACGGCCGCGGCACTGGGTGGCGCGGCCTCGCCGGCGGCCAGCAGGCGCACCGGCTCGATGCCGGCCAGGCGGCCGAGCAGGGCGGTGTAGCGCTCGAAGCGTGCGGCGTCCTCGGCGGTGGGGCCCCCCGCCACCGGGGGAGGGGGCCGCGCCGGGCGGATGTCCCCCTCCCCCCGGGCTCGGGGGGTGCCCAGGAGGACCCTTTTTATCCCGCCCCACTTCGGCCCCGCGGG
>QGUX01000098.1 GCA_003242275.1 Pseudomonadota bacterium
AGCACGCCGCGGCCGCTGGCCCAGTCGTTCTCGGTCGCGTACAGCAGTGCGCCATCGGCCGAGAACACGCCGTGGCCGAAGAAGTGCCGGTCCTCGGGCAGGGGCAGGCTGCCCAGCGGCGAGCCGTCGGCCAGATCGAAGGCCAGCGCGAAGAATCCCGGCTGGCGGCCGAAGACCACCGCGCGGCGGCGTGCCGTGTCGATGGCGAAGCTGTGGCCCCGGTCGGGCAGGGGACGCGCGGCGATGTCGCGGCCCCTTGCGTCGATGACCACGGCCTCGTGGAGGGCGCCGTGACGGCGGCAGCTCAGGAAGCGCGCCACGCCCGCGTCGGGCAGGCCGGCGCGCACCGGGCCCGCCCCGGCCCAGGCCAGCAGCGCGGCGCCGGCCGTGAGCACTTCGCGCCGCCGCAGGCGGCCGGATGCCGGCTTGTCTCGGTCGCGTGATGCCATCAGTCCCCGTCGAGCGAGTTGAAGCCCAGGTTCACGCCCAGCGCGGGCGCGAGGTACTCGTCCACCATCGCGCGGGCGTTGGCCAGCAGCAGCCCGGCGTGCACCAGCAGTTCGCGTTGCGATGCGTCGGCGACGGCGCGATCCATCGGCACCTCGAGCGCATCGAGATCCTGCTGCACGCGTTCCAGTTCCTCCGCGATGCCGGTGTCGATCCATCGGGAACCGGGCGGCAGCGCCGCGCCGAAGCGCGCCGCCTCGTGCAGGCGCGCCATCGCCGCGATGCCGGCGGAGAGATAGCGGGTCGTCAGGCCGCTGCGATGCAGGGGCAGCAGGGCGCCGCGGGCGCTGTCCGCGGCCTCGCCCAGCGCCGGTTGCAGCTTCTGGTCGCGCGCCACGTGCAGGGCGGTCGACAGGGCCTTCAGCACCTCGGTGGCCACCTCGCCACTGCTGCGGTAGACGAGGTTCTCCGGCGCGGGATGGGCCAGCTCGCGCGCGAACACGGCCGGTTCGTCCCAGGCGGATTCGATTTCGCCGGCCAGGCGTTCGAGGCTGGCGCCCACGGCCACGGCATAGTCGCAGCGGAAGCGGCCGGCCTCGCCGCCCTGCGCGATCAGGAGCGGGGCATCGTCCGCATGCAGCACGTATTCCAGTGCGGGCAGTCCCTGCACGGCCACGCTCTGCGCGCGGAACTTCGCCTCCTCCAGCAGGGTGCGATCGGCCGAAGCCAGCACGCCGCGCATCTGCCGCTGCAGCACGCCGCGCGGGTCCGGCCAGAAGAAGAACTGCTCCAGCCTGTTCTGCTCCACCAGCGGGCCGAAGCGCAGCACCTCGACCGCGGCCCAGGATCCGGCCACGTCGCCCAGGCGCAGCTCCACTTCGGTGCGCCGTGAGGTGTCGCGGGGCCTGGCGCAGTAGTCGCGCAGGGCCGAAGCCAGGCGCGCGGTGTCGCGATGCAGGTCGCGCACCGCAGGCCTGATGTACCCGCGCAGCACGCGGGCGCCGAGCCCGTCCGTCGCAGCGGCGGCCGCGTCGTCGTCGGCAGGCCGCATGCCCGCGCAGCCGGCCGCCAGCGCAACCGCGGCCAGCATTGCCGCGAACGCCGGCAGGACACGCTGTGCGCCACCTGGGGGGGTCATAGCGACCCGAGGAAGCGCAGCAGGTCGGCCCGCTGCGCGGGAGTCATCGCCACCACGCGGTCGCGCGCGGCCTGCGCCTCCCCGCCGTGCCACAGGATGGCCTCGAGCAGCGTCCGTGCACGCCCGTCATGCAGGTAGCCGCCGCGCTCGTTGACGGTGCGCGCCAGTCCCACGCCCCACAGCGGCGGGGTGCGCCACTCGCGGCCGCCGGCATTGCCCTCCGGACGATGGTCGGCCAGTCCCTCGCCCATGTCGTGCAGCAGCAGGTCGGTATAGGGCCAGATGAGCTGGAAGCGGTGCTCGGGCCGGGCCGCGTCCCGGCGCGTGACGTACTTGGGCACGTGGCAGGCGGTGCAGCGTGCCTCGTGGAACAGCTTCTTGCCGGCCAGCACGCGCGGGTCGTCGACGTCGCGGCGCGCCGGCACGGCGAGGTAGGCTGCGTAGAAGGCGACGAAGTCCAGCAGGTCGCCCGGCACTTCCTCCGCGCCGAGCTGCGGTTGCGCGCCATGCGGCATTTCGAGGCAGGCCTGCTGCCGCGGCGTGCACTCGCCCCAGTGCGTGGGATGCAGCGGCGTCGACAGCCCCATGTCGTCGAAGAACGCGCCGGCGGACTGCTGCTCCACGGTGGGCTTGCCGCCCTTCCAGCCGAAGCGCCCGATGGTCACCTCGCCGGTGATGTCGTCGCGCACCAGCCGGACCTTGCCGCGCACGCCGTCGGGATCGTCCACGCGGCCGGCATTGGCGAGGATGTCGGCCTCGTGGATGGCCTCGAGCAGTCCCAGCCCGATCATCTGCGGCGCGATGCGCGGCGAGATCATCACGTCCTCGCGCATGGGGCCGTAGCCGAGGTCGGTGATGCGATAGGTGGGCTTGCGCAGCGTGGCCGTCTCGCCGCCGTTGAGCGGCACGGTGATCTCTTCCCACTCGATGCGCAGGCGACCCTCGGCCGGCAGGCCGGGCACCGCGAAGGGCTGCAGCTGGTGGCCGTAGGTAGGCTCCGGCAGCACCGACAGCGATGCGGCCAGCTGGCGCTGCTCGGCCTCGTTGCGGGGCGGCACCGACAGGCGCAGGAACAGCGACACCGGTTCCTCATTGCCCTCGGGCACCACGCCGCCCGCGTCCTTCACGTGGCAGCCCTGGCAGGAGCGCGCGTTGAACAGCGGACCGAGTCCATCCGAGGCCTGCGTGGAGGAGGGCGCCGGCACCCAGTCCTTGCGGAACAGGCCATTGCCGATCTGGAAGCGCTGGCGCCCCTCGAAATCCAGGTTGGCCGAGGGCTGCGAGAAGATGTCGCGGTTGATCACCTTGCCGCGCAGCGTGGCCGATCCGGCGCTGAGGTGTTCGAAGGGTTCGGGGGCATCGAAGCTTGCGGGCGGCCGCGTGACCTCGCGTACGCGGTCGAGGTCCGCTGCCGGAAGGTCGTCGCGCACGGAGGGCAGGGCGAGGTTCGCCACCACCGGCACCAGGGAAGGCGGCACCGCCGGCGCCGCCATCGTGGCCGCCCCGGCGGGAGGCGCCGCGACATCCGCGGCCGCGCGCGGCGTTTCCTGCCGCACGGCACAGCCGCTCGCCGCCCCCAGCGCGGCGAGCCCGAGCAGCAGCAGCGGATGTCTACTGGAAGACGGCATCGGGATCGTCGAGGCTGTCCGAACCTTCGATGCTGATGCGCCCCAGTCCCAGTGCCTGCACCACGCGCTCGATGCTGCGCGTCTGGGCGACCAGCGCGTCGATGGCGGCCTGCACCAGGGCATTGCCCGCTTCGTTGCCGGCGGCGATGAGCTGGTCATAGGACTCGCCGGCCGCGGCGCGCTGCCGGATCCGGTCCAGCGCCGCGAGGCTTCCGTCCAGGCGCGCGCGCACCTCGGCATCCAGCGCCGCATCGCGCGCCTTCACCAGGTCCGAGAGCGAGGGGCCCTGCAGCACGCGGCCGTCGGGCCGTTCGTAGCGGCCGAGGTACACGTTCCGGATGCCCACCTGGTCGTAGTAGTGCGCCTGGTGGGTGTTGTCCGAGAAGCAGTCGTGCTCCTCCTCGGGATCGTGCAGGATCAGGCCGAGCTTCATGCGCTCGCCGGCCAGCTCGCCGTACGAGAGCGAGCCCATGCCGGTGAGCATGGCCGACAGCGCGGCCTGGGTGCCGCCCGCCAGCAGCTCGCGCCGCGCCGCGCCGTCCTCGCGCCAGTTGCCCACCATCTCCTCGAGGTCGGCGACCAGCAGCGCGGTGGCCGCCTTCAGGTAATCGATGCGCCGCTGGCAGTTGCCGCCGGTGCAGTTCGCGGGATCGAAGTCGGTGGCCGGGCGGTTGCCGGCGCCGGGCCCGGTGCCGTTCAGGTCCTGGCCCCACAGCAGGAACTCGATGGCGTGGTAGCCGGTGGCCACGTTGGCCTCGATGCCGCCGATCTCGTGCAGTTCCTTCGCGAGGAGTTGCGGCGTGATCTTCGACGCATCGATGGGGCGGCCGCCCACGTGCAGGTGCGGGTTGGCGATCACGTTGGCGGTGTACCAGGCGTTCGCATCGGAGTCCTGGCCATAGGAGGCGTCGACGTAGTCGATCAGTCCCTCATCCAGCGGCCAGGCATTCACGCGGCCTTCCCAGGCGTCGACCACCGGATTGCCGAAGCGGTACACCTCGGTCTGCATGTAGGGCACGCGCGCGGCGATCCACGCCTCGCGGGCCGCGGCCAGCGTGCCGGCATCGGGGCGGGCCACCAGGGCGTCCACCGCCTCGGCCAGCCGCCGGGCCCCCGCCAGCGCATCCTCGTACTTGGCCAGCGCCATGTCGGCGTAGTGCCGGACCACCGCGTCGGCGGGAACCGGTTCGGCAGCCGGCAACAGCAGGGGGAGGGCCGTCAGGGCAGCGACGGCGAGGAGGCCGCGGCGCGCGAAGGTGCTCAACATGGAGAATTGAAATGCCGTCCTAGATGAGAGTGATTCTCAAGTACAGGACCCGACCTTGTCCAGAAATGCAGGGAAGGAGACTTCGTATTCCGAATTATTGCGTTGCCTGGACAATGGTAGGTTAGGGGTGTCCGTCGAAGGGGGCAATAATGAAAAGCCGAATCCCGCTGCCGTTCGCCGCGGCCTGCCTGCTCCTGGTCTCTGTTCCCGGACCCGCCGCCGAAGCCCCGGCCGCCAACAGTTGCGCCGGTGGCGGGGGCTTTCCCGCGCCGCCACCGTCATACCGCTCGGTGGAAGTGGGCGCGGACGGGCGCGTGACCTTCCGCCTGTGCGCGCCGCAGGCCACCGAGGTGCGCGTGACCAGCCCCGACGCCGCCGAGGCCATCCCCTTCGGCACGGGCCTGCCGCTGGCGCGCGATGAAACCGGCCTCTGGTCGGGCACCACCGGCGTGCCGGTGGCGCCGGACAACTACCGCTATGCCTTCGTGGTCAATGGCGTGACGCTGCCCGATCCGCTGGCCACCACCTTCTCGCGCGAGCGTACCGGCACGCAGTCCACCTTCGAGGTGCCGGGCGAGGCGGGCAGGTTCCAGGCCTACGACCCGGCCATCCCGCATGGCGCGGTGACCGAGTTCGAGTACTGGTCGAAGTCGCTGGGCGTGAAGCGCCGCGCGCACGTTTACACGCCGCCCGGCTACTTCAGGGATTCGAAGCGATATCCGGTGCTGTACCTCGTGAACGGCGCGGGCGACAGCGACGACAACTGGACCAGCACCGGCCACGCGCACTACATCATCGACAACCTGATTGCCGCCGGCAGGGCGCAGCCGATGATCGTGGTGATGCCGGCCGGGCACACGCCCGAGCGCGGCAATGGGCCCGGCCTGCTGGCCAACACGGACTTCGGCGCCGACCTGCACGAGGACCTGATCCCGGCCATCGACGCGCAGTTCCGCACGCTGGCGCGCCCGGCCTCCCGGGCCATGGCCGGCCTGTCCATGGGCGGCGCGCACACGCTGCAGTTCGGGTTGACGCGCCCGGACGTGTTCCGCTACGTCGGCATCTTCAGCATGGGACTGGGCGTGGGCGAGGATGCGACGCGCTACGAGCAAGCGCACGCCGCGGCGCTCGCACGGGCCGCGCGCGAGATGAAGCTGGTGTACTACGCCATGGGCAAGGAGGATTTCCTGTACGGTTCGGTGGCGCCCACGCGCGCCATGCTCGAGCGGCAGAAGATCCGCCACACGTACGTGGAGACCGGCGGCGGCCACACCTGGATCAACTGGCGCCGCTACCTCGCCGACTTCGCGCCGCGGCTGTTCAGGTAGCCGTCACAAGCGCCGGTCCGTTCGTGGGCCGGCGCGGGGCCCGCAGCGGCTATACTGCGCCGATGCGCTTCTATTCATGGAACGTCAACGGCATCCGCTCCGTCATCCGCAAGGGCACCTTCCAGAAGTTCATCGCCGAGCACCGGCCCGACATCCTGTGCCTGCAGGAGACCAAGGCGGAGCAGGGCCAGGCCGAGATCGACCTGCCCGAGTACATCGAGTACTGGAACTCGGCCGAGAAGAAGGGGTATTCGGGCACCGCGATCTTCACGCGCTTGAAGCCGCAGAACGTCACGCTGGGCTTCCCCGAGGAGTTCGCCAGCCGCTTCTCGTTCGCGGATGAGCTCAGGCGCGATGCCTGGAACGAGGGGCGCGTGATCACGGCCGAATTCGACAACTTCTACGCGGTCACCGTCTACACGCCCAATGCCAAGGACGACCTCTCGCGCCTGAACCTGCGCCACAGGCATTGGGACCCGGCCTTCCTCGAGTACGTGAAGATGCTCGACCGGACCAAGCCGGTGATCTTCTGCGGCGACCTGAACGTGGCGCACACCGAGCTGGACCTTGCCAACCCCAAGCCCAACCGCGGCAAGAAGGGCTTCACCGACGAGGAGCGCGAGGGCTTCCAGAACTTCATCGACGCGGGGTTCGTGGACACCTTCCGCATCTTCACGCAGGGCAACGGCCACTACACCTGGTGGTCGCACTTCGCCAACTCGCGGGCCAGGAACATCGGATGGAGAATCGACTACGTGCTCGTGTCGCGCTCCATCGCCGACCGCGTGAAGACGGCGCGCATCCATGCCGACGTGATGGGTTCGGACCACTGCCCGGTGAGCATCGAGATCGACATCTGAGGAAGCAGCGAGGCACCGCTTCGGTAGCGTCGCGGCCTTCCTGCGCCCGCCGCGGACTTCAGTCCATCAGCTCCGTCGCGAACAGCATCGCCATCGCGCCGCCGCGCGCATCCTGGCCGAGGATGGCGGTGCGCCCGAGGTATTCCTCCAGCGTGGTCAGGCGTGCGGTGGATTCGCACACGTCGACCATCCCGCCGTCGGAGGAGGTGCGGGCATTGACCGCGTCCCAGGCGCGCGCCACCGCCTCCTCGTAGCGGCGGCCTTCGATCCAGCCGCGTGCGAGGCCGCGGCGCAGCGCGAAGCCGATCATGGCCGTGCCCGAGAACTCGGCGAAGGCACCCGGATGGTCCACCACGTTGCGCCACAGGCCGTCGGGGGTCTGCAGCGGCAGCAGCGCGTCCATCAGGCTGCGGTAGCTTGCGAGCGCATGAAGGAACGCTTCCCCGCCTGCTGGCAGCTCGGTGAGCACCAGCGCCAGCCCCAGTGCCGCGAAGCCGTTGCCGCGGCCCCAGGCCACGTCCGCCTCGGGACGGTGCCGGTACAGGCCATCCGGCCTCAGGTCCAGGCGCTGCATGAAGCGCAGGTGGCGGTCGGCCATGGCAAAGTAGCGTGCCTCGCCGGTCAGCGCACCGGCCTGTGCCAGGATGGCGGTGCCCATGAACACCGAATCGCTGTAGCCATCGTGGTAGGGCATGGCCTCGAGCATGTTGCCGCCGGCATCGAATCCCAGCTCGGCCACCCTGCGCACCAGGGCGGTGTAGCGGGGGTCGCCCGTGGCGCGCGCGAGCTCGGTGAACACGATGTGGCCGGCCATGACCAGCGCATTGGGCCGCGCCAGGCTGTCGCGCGTGCCGTCCACCCAGGGCTCGGCCAGGCGGCGCACGTCTTCGAGCTCGCCCAGTTTCAGGCGCGCGATCAGCGCGATGGCGCCGATGTACCAGGGCTGCTCGAAGTCGCGGCCGTAGTGGCGGGCGAGTCCGGTGGCCAGTTCGCGCGGCGTGCGGGCGCGGCGGCGCTGGAGCTCCAGCGCCGCGGGCGAGCGGTCGATGGGGCCGAGGTGGGCGGCCCAGTCGGCCTCCCCGCTCCAGCGCCGCGCGGGCATCGTTCCCATGCCGGCGACACGTTCCCGGCCGAGCGCGGCGGCCAGCCCGCCATCCTCCGTGCCGGCGACCAGCACGAGATCCGGCGCGCGCGTGCCCAGCCATCTCCACAACGCATGCGCCTCGGGATTCTCCCGGTAGGCGTTGCCCTGGGGCGGGAAGGCAAGCCGTGCGCGGGCGGGGTTGGCCATCGGCACGGCGAACAGGTGGTACGGACGGTTGCCCATGCGCGCGTACGCAGCCACGGCCACGCGCAAGCCGGCGGCTTCGCGGGCGTCGCCGGTCAGTCCTCCCACCAGCGCCACGGTGGGTGCGTCATCGCGGTGCGCCGCCACGAAAAGTTCATCGATGAGGGTTCCATCGCTGGCCAGGCCGATTCCGCTGTTGCGTGGAACCCGCCCGCCGTCCGTGGAGATGCCCGTCATGCCGGGGCTGCTGCAGGCGGCCGCGAGTGCCAGCCACAGCAACAGGAGAGCGCGGATGGCGTTGCCGCGCCGGGACCACCCTGAGGGTCCCGGGCCTGCGCCGCACGGCATGGTGCTGTGCCACCACATGCAGGTACGCAAGGGAGCCCCCGGGTCGTCCCGGGGCCCCCGTCATGGCCGGCTACTTCTTCTTCGCCGCCGTCTTGCGCCTGGCCTTCGACCTGGATCCTGGCGCTGCGGCCGCCTCGGCCTTGCTCTTGCGTCGCAGGTCGGCCGCGTGGGCCCGCTTGTATGACTGGATGTCGCGGAACGTTCCATCGGCATTGCGCACGGCGTACAGCTTGGTGCCCTTCGAGCTGCGCAGCACCGTCCTGCGCGTTCCTTTCTTCGCTGCCATGTGGCCCCCCTGTGAGGAAGTACTCCGCTGCCGAAAATAGCAGTTCGGCAGCGCCGCGGCATGTTTCCGTGGTCCGTCTTCGGGCACGGTGATCGACAGGTTCGCGGGTCGAAATGTGGTGGCCAACCGGCTATCGCATGCGGTTCGGTGTTCCCGCCGCCGATGGAATAGGATGGATGCGGACGCCGGGGAACACGGGGGGCGACATGACCAGCATCGAGGGCGCCGCGCGGCGCACACTGGCGACATGGCTGCTTTCGACCATGGCCGCGCTGTTGCCGGCGGGCCATGCGGTTGCAGGCGGCGAGGCGGGGCCGATCAGCCTGCGCGACCAGGGATTCTTCTGGGTGGGCGTGCGCACGACCGAGGTGCAGGTGTCCGGTGCTCCGGGCACGCCGGCGCGCGCGGGCCATGCCATCGAAGGGCAGATGTTCGTGGGCTTCCAGTTTCCCGCCGCGAAGCGCCATCCCTATCCACTGGTGCTGGTGCACGGCGGCGGCGGGCAGGCCACCGACTGGATGGGCACGCCCGACGGCCGTGATGGCTGGCTCGACTACTTCCTCGCCGCCGGTTTCGACGTGTACTTCGTCGACCGGCCCGCGCATGGACGTTCTCCCAACCACCGCAACTATGGCGAGCAGCTCGGGGCGCCGCCCACGCTGGAGCAGATCGCGGGCTTCACCGCCGAGAGCAGGCAGTATCCCGGCGGCGGCCAGGCATCCAGCCCCGAGGTGAAGCAGCACACGGCCAGCTCCGAGCCCGGCCCCACGGTGTCGAACGCCATCCTGAAGGAGAACTTTGCCGAGCTGCTCGACCGCATCGGCCCGGCCATCATCGTCACGCATTCCAACGGCGGTCCGTCGGGCTGGCTGGCGATGGAGGCCCGGCCCGACAAGGTCAAGGGCGTGCTGGCCATCGAGCCCAACATGGGCATCGTCGATTTCCTCGCGCCGCTGATCACCTTCCAGCCGCCGCTGGTGCCCGGCGAGCGCATCGACACCGTGCAGCTGCCGCCCGAGCGCGAGGGCCTCGCACCCTGCCGCCTGCAACCCGACGGCAAGGTGCGCACGGTGCCGGCCTATGCGGGCAAGCCGGTACTGTTCGTGGTCGCGCCGTTGTCCTCGCGCTTCGCGCCCAGCGTGCACTGCTCGGTGCACCTGCTGAACCAGCTCGGCGCCAGCGCGAAGCTGGCGCGCCTGGAGGACCATGGCCTCCAGGGCAATGCGCACTTCATGAACGAGGAACTCAACAACGGGGAGATCGCGAGGAAGGTGTTCATTCCCTGGCTCGAGACCATCAGGTAGTCCACGGCCATGCCCGCTGGTGCGTGCACTGCCACGCCGCCGGCCGGGGCAATCCCGGCACCGAATCGCACCGCCGCACGGCTTCAGCGCACTGGTTCGATGCGCAGGATGGCGCCGTCTTCCATGTCGGTGGCCACGTAGAGGAGACCGTCGGGTCCCGCCTTCACGTCGCGGATGCGCTGGTTCAGGTCGGTGAGCAGCGACTCGCGGCGCAGCTCCTCGAGGTTTTCGTTCAGCACCACGCGGTCGATGCGGCCGGTGCCGGGAATCTCCCCGTAGCGCACGCCGGCCACGAACAGGTCGCCCTTCCACTTCGGCAGTGCATCGCCGTGGTAGAACGACAGGCCGGTCACCGAGATCGACGGCGTCCAGTACACCAGCGGCAGCTCGAAGCCCGCGTGGGTGGGCTCGTTGCCCTTCGATTGCCAGGGACCGGGATAGGTGCGGCCGAGGCTGACGACCGGCCAGCCATAGTTGGCACCGGGCTTGAGCAGGTTCACCTCGTCGCCGCCGTTCGGGCCCATCTCGGCGAGGAACACCTGTCCCGTCACCGCGTTCACCGTGAGGCCCAGCGTGGTGCGATGGCCCATGGTGTAGATCTCGGGGCGATGGCCCTCCCGGCCGACGAAGGGATTGTCGGCCGGTACCGAGCCGTCATCGTTCAGGCGCAGCACCTTGCCGGCCAGCGTGGCCGGGTCCTGCGCCGTGTCGGCCATGCCGCCGCTGAGGCCGATCCACAGCTTCGCGTCCGGCGTCATCGCCACCGATGCGGGCCCGCCGCTGATGTTCTCGCCCACCCAGACGTCGGTGACATCGTGCAGCGCACCCCGGTCGTAGCGCGCGCGAGCCACCGCGGTGGTGCGCCGGCTGCCGGGCTGCGGCTTGGTGTAGACGATGTACAGCCAGCCATTGCGCTGGAAGCGCGGATGCACCGCGATGCCCATGTAGCCATGCACCGCGGTGCCCACCGAAGGACCGTCCACGGCCTGCGGTCCGCCGGGGACGGGCAGCAGATCGGTGGTGCCCCTGGGCATGCGCTTGATCTGGCCGGAACGCTGCGCGACCAGCAGCTCGCCATCGGGCAGGAAGGTGAGCGCGTAGGGCCAGGGCAGGCGCGCGAGCACGGTGACGCGGATGTCCTGGCCTTCGCCGGTGCGGTAGGTGAAGGGACCTTCGGGCAGCGGTCGGACCAGTCCCGGCGGTGCCACGGGTGCGGTGCCGGCATCGTTCATGGTGACGGCGCGCTGCGCGAACGCGCCGGCGGCCGGCAGGGCCAGTGCCGCAAGTCCCAGGACCAGACGCCGTGCATCCATGGTCGTGTCTTTTTTAA
>QGUX01000099.1 GCA_003242275.1 Pseudomonadota bacterium
ATGCCACCAGCCTGCAGGTCACCGTGGCGGTGCTGGCCGGCATCATCTGGGCCATCGAGAACCCGGACCGCGGCCTGGTCGAGGCCGACGAGCTCGACCACAAGCGCATGCTGGAGATCTGCCGCCCCTACCTGGGCACGGTCACAGGCGCCTACACCGACTGGTCGCCGCTGTCCGACCGCGAGCGGCTGTTCCCCGAGGACCTCGACCTGTCCGATCCCTGGCAGTTCAAGAACGTGCGCGTGCTGTAGCGCGCACGTCCCTCTCAGGCCTCGTACTCGATCGCGGTGATCACGTAGCGGGTCTCGCCGCCCGCCGCGTGCACCGTCACTTCCGCGTCCAGCGGCTTGCCCAGCAGCGCGCGCGCCAGCGGCGCGTCCATGCTGATGTAGCCCTCGGCCATGTCGAACTCGTCGGGACCGACGATGCGGTAGCGCACCTCGGTGCCGTCCTCGCGCTCCAGCGTCACCCAGGCGCCGAAGAACACCCGGTTCCTGTCCGAGGGCGGCTGGTCGACCACCACCATGCCCTCCAGGCGCTTGCGCAGGTGCCTGACGCGGGCATCGATCTCGCGCAGGCGCTTCTTGCCGTAGGTGTATTCGGCGTTCTCCGAACGGTCGCCCAGCGCGGCGGCCGCGGCCACCGCCTCGGTGACCTGCGGGCGCTCCACGCGCCAGAGCTGGTTCAGTTCGGCCTGCAGCCGCGCATGGCCGGCCGGGGTGATGTAGCGGGAGGCGGGTTTGGAAGGAGGACGGTAACGACTCATCTCTTGCAGCAGTTGCAGCAATCCCGATCTGTGGACGGGCGCACAGCGCCCGCCCGGCGCGGGGCATAGCCTACTTTCCATGCCCCGCAAGTACTACGCGCATTTCGTGACCGACGGCCTGCTGGCCGCCCCCGACGAGTACCGCGGCGTGGTCGAGCTGCGCTCGCCGCTGCGCCCGCAGCGCGAGGCCGCCGACCTGCGCGCGCTGCTGGCGCGCAACCTCGACCTGCCGGCCGAGCAGATCCGCATCCTGAACTGGGCCACGCTGCACTGAAGCGGCCTGCACGGACCGGCCGTCCGTGCAACAATTCCCTCTTGCAGGACGCCCCGGGCGTCCTCACATCGTGCTGGTCCAAGGCAGGAGGAGGCCGGTATGCGCGGGTTCAAGTTTGCCCTGTTGGCGTCCGTGGTGCTGCTGTCGGGCTGCGGCTACAACAAGCTGCAGCAGCAGGACGAGGCGGTGAACGCGGCCTGGTCCGAGGTGCTGTCGCAGTACCAGCGCCGCGCCGACCTGATCCCCAACCTGGTCGAGACGGTGAAGGGCTATGCCGAGCACGAGGAGTCCGTGCTGACCGGCGTCACCGAGGCCCGCGCGCGCACCGGCTCCATCCAGCTCACGCCCGAGATGCTCGAGGACCCGGAGGCCATGCGCCGCTTCCAGGCAGCGCAGGGCGAGCTGACCCAGGCGCTGCGGAGCCTGTTCGCCGTGGCCGAGAACTATCCCGACCTCAAGGCCAACGAGAACTTCCGCGACCTGCAGGCGCAACTGGAGGGCACGGAGAACCGCATCACCGTGGCGCGCCAGCGCTACATCCAGGCCGTGCAGGCCTACAACACCACGGTGCGCTCCTTCCCCAGCAACCTGACCGCGATGGTGTTCGGCCACAAGGTGAAGCAGAACTTCACCGTGGAGAACGAAGCCGTGATCAGCACGCCACCGCGGGTCGACTTCGGCAACTGACGCCATGCTGCGCGCGCTGCTCGCGGCATTCCTGCTGGCCGGCTTCCTGGCGCCCGCGGCGGCGCAGGAGCTGCAGCCGGTGCCCGAGCTCACCGCGCGCGTCACCGACCTCACCGGCACGCTGACGGCGGGCCAGCAGGCCGAGCTGGAGCAGAGGCTGGCCGCGTTCGAGCAGCGCAAGGGCGCGCAGGTCGCCGTGCTCATCGTCGCCACTACGCGGCCGGAGACCATCGAGCAGTACTCGATCCGCGTGGTCGATGCCTGGCGGCTGGGCCGGGAGTCGGTGGACGACGGCGTGCTGCTGCTGGTGGCGCTGGAGGACCGCACGCTGCGCATCGAGGTGGGCTACGGCCTGGAGGGCGTGCTGCCCGATGCCGTCGCCCGCCGCATCATCGACGAGACCATCAAGCCACTGTTCCAGCAGCGCGACATCTTCGGCGGCATCAGCGCGGGCCTGTCGCGCATCATGCAGGTGGTGGACGGCGAACCACTGCCTCCGCCGGACCGGCAGTGGCGCCGTCCGGCCGACCGCATTGGCGGGCTGTTGCCGGTCCTCTTCTTTGGCGTGATCGTGGTCGGCGGCATCCTGCGCGCACTGCTCGGGCGCACGCTGGGCGCACTGGCCACGGGCGGCGCCACCGGCGGCGTGGTTTGGCTGGCCTCCAGGATGCTCGGCCTCTCCATCGGCGCCGGCGTGATGGCCTTCGTGTTCGCGCTGCTGATGGGACTGGGCCGCGGCATGCGCGGCGGCGGGTACGGAGGCATGGGCGGCTGGCCGGGCGGCCTCGGCGGACTGGGAGGAGGCATCGGCCGCGTCGGCGGCCTGGGCCGCGGCGGTGGCTTCGGCGGCCTGGGCGGCGGTTTCGGCGGCGGCGGCGCCTCGGGCCGGTGGTGAAGATGCGCGTCCTGCAGCACCTGTTCACGCCCTTCTGGCTGCTGAAGCTGCGCTATCCGCCGACGGTGCTGCAGCAGATCGAGCAGCGCATCGCCGCGCTGGAGGCCCGCCATCCGGGCGAGCTGCGCTTCGTGGCCGAGCATGCCCTGGATCTCGCCGACCTCATCGCCGGCGTCACGCCGCGCGAACGGGCGCTCGAGGTGTTCAGCCAGCTGCGCATCTGGGACACCGAGCGCAACAACGGCGTGCTGATCTACGTGCTGCATGCCGAGCACGCGGTGGAGATCGTGGCCGACCGGGGACTGGCGCGTGTGGTGCCGCAGGCGGAGTGGGACGCCATCTGCCGCATGGTGGAGCAGCGCTTCCGTGCCGGGCAGCATGCGGAAGGGGCGCTGGCGGCCATCGACGCGGTGGCGAGGCTGCTCGACCAGCATTTCCCTGATGCCCGGCCCGATACCAACGAGCTGCCCGACCAGCCGCTGCTGTTGTAGGACGGCGACCGTGGGCGGTCCCGGCCGGAGCCGTGCCATAATCCGGGCCATGAGCCCGATCCGCCTGCCGAACCTGATCGTCGCGGCTGCCCTGGGCGCCGTGCTCGCGGCCTGCTCGCTGTCACCCCTCAAGGACGAGGCGGCCCCTGAGCCGGTGGAGCCGGTCGAGCCCGAGATCATCCTCGGCGAACCCCTCGCCACCCACCGCTTCGAGATCGATCCCGAGACCGACGTGGTCGGCCAGGTGCAGGTGGTGATCATCGGCGAGCACGACACGCTCTCCGACGTGGCGCGCCGCTTCAACGTCGGCTACGACGAGATCGTGCGCGCCAACCCGGGCGTCGACCCCTGGCTGCCGGGGGTGGGACGCGAGGTGGTGGTGCCCACCCAGTTCGTGCTGCCGGCCGCGGAGCGCAAGGGCATCGTGGTGAACCTCGCCGCGATGCGGCTGTTCTACTTCCCCACGCCGAAGAAGGGCGAGCCGCAGGTGGTCTACACGCACCCGATCGGCATCGGCAAGGTCGGCTGGTCCACGCCGGAGGGCACCACCAAGGTCACCGGCAAGGAGAAGGACCCGGTGTGGCGTCCCACCGCCTCCATCCGCGAGGAACATCGCAAGAACGGCGACCCGCTGCCGGCCGTGGTGCCGCCGGGCCCGGACAATCCGCTGGGCAAGTACAAGCTGACGCTTGGTTGGCCCACCTACCTGATCCACGGCACCAACAAGCCCTATGGCGTGGGCATGCGCACCAGCCATGGCTGCATCCGCATGTATCCCGAGGACATCGAGGTGCTGTTCGGCATGGTGGCCAAGGGCACGCCGGTGACGGTGGTGAACCAGCCCTACCTGTTCGGCTGGCACGAGGGCGAGCTGGTGCTGCAGGCCTACGACGTGCTCGAGGACGACAAGCGCGACTGGGCGAAGTCGCGGCCGAAGCTGCTGCAGAAGACCTTCAGCAAGCGCCTGCAGAAGCTGGTGGACGAGCGCGGCGAGAAGATCGACTGGGCGCGCGTGGACGAGATCGCCAATGCGCCGCGCGGCCTCGCCGTGTCGGTGACGGATCCCGGGCACACCGTGGACACCCTGGTCGCCGCGGCTCCCCGGGTGGAGAACCGCGTACCCGACGGCGCCAACTGGGATGGCGCGGATGATCCGGCGCGCCTGGCCGAGGCGGAGGCGCGCAAGTCCGGCGAGTCTTCCACAGTCGCAGAACAGCGACAGGTGCCGCGCAGTTGAGCTATGCTTTGCCGTCATGGCAAAGCTGTCGGAATGGATGCGGATCATGCTCGGCGAGATCGCCCGCAAGCAGGAAGAGGCGCGTGCGGCCGAGGCGGAAAGAAAGCTTCGTGAGGCAGCGGCGCGCGAGCAGCAGTCCGCGGTGAGGTCAGCGGCGCGGTGAGCGTCATCAGGGGGTCCGGTCTCCTGCCCGGGTCACCGGGTGTCGCCGTCTCTCCCGCTCTTGTTGCCGAGGATGCCGCCGCCGCGGGCATCCTCCCCGCGCCGGTCGACGTGGTCGCCTTCCTCGGCCGCACCCTCAAGGGTCCCGTGGGCGAACCCGTCGCAATCGACGGCTTCGCCGACTTCGAGCGCGTCTTCGGCGGGCTCTGGACGGGGTCGCTGCTGCCGCACGCGGTGGAGCAGTTCTTCGAGCACGGCGGCTCCCGCGCCGTCATCGTGCGCGTGGCCAGCGGCGCGCGTCCGCCCACCATCGATCTGCCCGCCGGCCGCGAGCGCCTGACGCTGGTGGGCATCAGTCCCGGCAGCGGCGAGGCATTGCGCGCCTCGGTGGACCACGACGGCATCGCCGCGCAGGACTCCGACCTGTTCAACCTGGTGGTGCAGCGGGTGCGGACGCGCGGTTCGGAGCTGGTCGAGGACCAGGAGATCTACCGCCGCGTCTCCGTCCTGCCCGGCTCGGCGCGCGAGGTGACGCGCAAGCTGGCCGCTTCGCGACTGGTGCGCGTGGCCGGCCCGCTGCCCTCCACGCGCCCGGACATCACCCGTGGCCGCGACCCCGGCGCGCTGATCGGCTATGTCGAGTGCAACGGCGATGGCGAGGATGGCGAGCTGCTCTCGGACTACGACCTGATCGGCAGCGAGGCGCGGCGCACCGGGCTGTTCGCGCTGAAGGACGGGCCGCACTTCAATTTCCTGTACATGCCGCCGCCGGCACGCGAGCGCGACGTGGGCATCAGCGCGCTGGTGGTGGCGGCGCGCTTCTGCCGGGAGCGCAATGCCATGCTGCTGGTCGACCCGCCGCTCGCCTGGCGGCGCGTCGAGCATGCGCTCGCCGGGTTGGCCGACTGGCCCTTCCACAGCGCCGACGCGATGATGTTCTTCCCGCGCCTGTCGGCGCCCGACCGGCTCACGGCCCGCCACGAGGAATTCCCGCCGTCGGCGGCCGCCATCGGCGCGCTGCTGCGCAACCGCCGCACCGATGTCTGGGTCGACGAAACCGATCCGCCGCTGCTGCGCCCCAGCGCCACGCCGATGGTGTGGGTGGACCGGCAGCAGCGGCTGCGCCTGGCGCAGCTGGGTGTCAACGCGCTGCGCGCCACGCGCACGCCGCTGCGCGAGTCCGTGCCCACCTGCACGCTGGCCGGCGAGCTGGGCAATGGACCGGAGGCGCGGCTGCTGTCCGCGCGCCGCCTCGCCAAGCACCTGGCCGCCAGCATCGAGCGCGGCACGCGCTGGGTCACGCTGGAGGGCAACACCGCCAGGAGCCGCGAGCGCGTGTGCCGCCAGGTGGGCGAACTCCTCGCCGGCTTCGCCTCCCGGGGCGCCTTCGCCGGCAACGAGCGCAACCGCGACTGGTTCGTGCTCTGCGACGAGCGGCTGAACGGCGAAGCCGAACTCGGCGGCGGGGTGTTCCGCCTGATCTGGGGATACCGCCCGGTGCACGGCGCCTCGCGCATGGCCTGGCTGGTGGAACATCGCGCCGCCGGCAGCACTTCCCGCCCGGTGAGCCTGAACCAGTTCGCCGCGCTCGGGTAGGATTGCACCCCATGGGTGTGACAGGGCATGTGGTGTTCTCGCACGGGCTGGACGGGTCGCCGTTCGGCACCAAGATCCGGGCGTTGTACGAGATCGCGGAGGCCGAGGGCTACGAGGTCGCGGCCGTGGACTACCGCGGCGTCGACGACCCGGAGGAGCGCGTGCAGATGCTGCACGAGTTCTGCCGCGGCTTCACCGGCCACCTGATCCTGGTGGGCTCGAGCCTGGGTGGCTACGTGTCGCTGGCCGCCGCGCCCACGCTGCATGCCGGCGGCGTCTTCCTGATGGCCCCGGCCATCTACGTGCCCGGCCTGCCGCCGCTCAAGCGGGGTGTGCCCGACTGTCCCATCGCGCTGGTGCATGGCTGGCGCGATGAGGTCATCCCCTACGAACAGAGCATGCGCTTCGCGCAGGAGAACCGCCTCGCGCTGCACCTGGTGGAATCCGACCACCGGCTGCACAGCGCCATTCCCTTCCTGCGCTACCTGTTCCAGTACTTCCTCGTCGAAGCCCGCCGCGCACGCTTCGTGCCGTAGCCCCCATGGAATCCACCATGGATCGTTTCACCGGGACCCTGCTGCCCTGGCTGCGCTTCTCCGTGCGCCCGCGGGACGCGGCCGAGCGCGTGGCCCAGGCCGACGCGCCGGTGTGCTACGTGCTGGAGACCGGCCGCGCGCTCGACGTGCGCGTGCTGCAGCGGGCCTGCGCGCAGGCCGGCCTGCCCCGGCCGCGCAAGGCGCTGCTGCCCGGCACCACCGGACGGAAGCTGCAGTCGCTGCTGGTGCTGACGCGCAGGGTGGGCTTCTGGAAGAAGCGCATCGACCGCCGGCCGCCGCCGGAACTCCGGAGCCTGCTCGAGGCGCTGCGGCGTGATCCCGCCCTCGACGTGATGCTGGTGCCCGTGGCCGTGTACTGGGGGCGGGCGCCGCGGCGCGAGCACGTGTCCTGGTTCCGCCTGCTGTTCTCCGAGGACTGGGCGCTGACCAGCGGCGTCAGCCGCTTCCTGTCGGTGCTGCTGAACGGCCGCAATACCGTGGTCGAATTCGGCACCGGCGTGTCGCTGCGCTCGCTGGTGGGCGAGGGCGCCGCCGACAACCAGGCGGCGCGGCGCGTGGTGCGCCACCTGAATGGCCAGCTGGTCGCCTCGCGCACCGCCTACGTGGGCCCGGACCTGTCCCACCGCCGCACGCTGATGTACGACGTGCTGCGCGGCCGCAGCGTGCGCGCGATGGTGGCGCAGGAGGCGGCGGAGAAGAAGATCCCGCGCCGGGAAGCGCTGCTGTCGGCCAAGGCGATGTTCGAGGAGATCGCCGCCGATTACTCGCACACCTTCGTGCGGCTGATGGAGCGTGTGCTCAGGCGGCTGTGGACGCGCATCTACGACGGTGTGTTCGTGGCCAATGTCGATGCCCTTTCCGGCATCGCCACCGGCAGCGAGCTGGTCTACGTGCCCTGCCACAGGAGCACCATGGACGACCTGCTGATGCCCTATGCCATCTACACGCATGGCTTCGCGGTGCCGCACATCGCCGCCGGCATCAACCTGAACCTGCCGGTGATCGGTCCGGCGATGCGCAAGGGCGGGGCGTTCTTCCTGCGCCGGAGCTTCCGCGGCAACGCGCTGTACTCGGCGGTGTTCATGCGCTACCTCGCCGTGATCATGGCGCGCGGCCATCCCATCCAGTACTTCATCGAGGGCGGCCGCAGCCGCACCGGCCGCTCGCTGGCGCCCAAGACCGGCATGCTGTCGATGACGGTGCGTTCCTTCCTGCGCAATCCGGTGCGCCCGGTGGTGTTCGTGCCGGTGTACATCGGCTACGAGCGCATCATGGAGATCGACAGCTACCTGGGCGAGCTGTCGGGCAAGCCGAAGGAGAAGGAGAACCTGTGGGGGTTCATCCGGAGCCTCAAGCGCCTGCGCGAGAACTTCGGCCACGTGCACGTGAACATCGGCGAGCCCATCCCGCTCGCGCCGCTGCTGGACGAGCATGCCCCGGACTGGCGCGGGATGCTGGGCCAGGAGGGACGGGCCGCGGCGGTCAGCGGCGCGGTGGACGCGCTGGCCGGCAGGATCATGCGCCGCGTGAACGCGGCGGCGGCGGTGACGCCGGTGAACCTGATCGCCATGGTGATGCTGGCCACGCCGCGCCATGCCATGCTGGAGGCCGACCTCGCGCGCCAGCTCGCCACCTACCTCGATCTGCTGCGGGCGGCGCCCTACGACGCGCACATGACGGTGACCGACCTCGACGCCGCGTCCATCATGAAGCTGGGCTTCGAGCGCGGCCTGCTGTGCCGGCTGGAGGGCGATGCGGTGGGGCTGGCGCCGGCGCATGCGCCCGGCATGCCGTACTACCGCAACAACGTGCTGCACGTGTTCGCGATCCCCTCGCTGCTGGCCTGCTGCTTCCTGTCCAACGGGAAGCTGCGCGCGGCCGATGTGCTGCGGCTCGCCGGCCGCGTCTATCCCTATGTCTCCGAGGAGCTGTTCCTGCGCTGGAGCGAGGAGGAGATCGGGCCGGAGGTGCGCCGCCAGCTGGAAGCCATGCGCGCGGTAGGGCTGCTGCGCCAGTCGCCGGACGACCCGGAAGCCTGGTGCGCGCCGCCGGCCGCCTCGGCCGAGGCCGTGCAGCTGTCGGTGCTGGCGCAGCCCATGCTGCAGACGCTGGAGCGCTACTACGTGGCCATCGCGCTGCTGCTGAATGCCGGCAGCGGCCGGATCGCGCAGGCGGAGCTCGGCCGCAAGTGCCAGGAGGTGGCGCAGCGCATCGTCACGCTGTACGGCTTCTACTCGCCGGAGTTCTTCGACCGCTCGCTGTTCGACGGTTTCCTGGGCCTGCTGCGCCGGCGCGGCGTGATCCGCGCCGACGGCGAGGGCCGGCTGGTGTTCGACGACGTGCTCGAGCGCGTCGCCGAGGACGCGCAGCTGGTGCTATCCGAGCAGCTCCGCAACAGCGTGCTGCAGGTGCTGCACGGCTGAGGCGTCCAGCGCCAGTCCCAGGCGCGTGCGCCGCCAGAGGATGTCCTCGGCGCTGCGCGCCCATTCCTCGCGCACGAGGTAGCGCACCTCGGCCTCGGTGAGCAGCGCGCCGAAGTGCCGGCCGAGGTCGGCCAGCTCGCGCGCCGCGCCCAGGATGTGTGCCATGCGCGTGCCATGAAGCCGCGCCAGCCGCTGCACCAGTCCCGCCGGCAGGGCCGACCAGCGGCCGCAGGCGCGGCTGATGAAGGCATCGAGGTCGCCATCGGCGATGTCGCCGCCCGGCAGCGGCGTGCCGGCGGTCCATGGTTCGCCGCGGCACTTCAGTTCCCGCAGCACCATTTCCATGGCGGCCTCCGCGAGGCGGCGGAAGGTGGTGATCTTGCCGCCGTAAACCGACAGTACCGGCGCGCCATGGGTGCCGTGCTGCAGCTCCAGGTGATAGTCGCGCGATACCTTCTGCGCCGCCGGTTCGCTGCCGTCGTCGTACAGCGGCCGCACGCCGGCATAGCTCCACACGATGTCCGCCGCCGTCGCCGGCACGCGCAGGAAGCGGTTCACGCCGGCCAGCAGGTAGTCGCGCTCGGCGTCGTCGATGGACACCCGCGAGGGGTCGCCTTCGAAGGGTACGTCGGTGGTGCCCAGCAGCGTGTAACGGTCCTCGAAGGGAATCGCGAACAGCACGCGCCGGTCCGGGCTCTGCAGCAGGTAGGCGTGATCGCCCTCGTACAGGCGGCGCAGCACCAGATGGCTGCCCTTGACCAGCCGCAGGCGCTGGCGCGGTTCGATGCCGGCGCGGCCGAGCACCTCGTTGACCCAGGCGCCGGTGGCATTGACCAGCATGCGGCCGTGCAACGTGCGCTGCGCGCCGGTGGCGCTGTCCTCCACCCTCACCGACCAGCCCTCGGGCAGCGGCGTGGCCGAGACGAGACGCGTGCGCACCAGCACGGCGGCACCGCGCGCCGCCGCGTCCATCGCGTTCAGCACCACCAGGCGGCTGTCCTCCACCCAGCAGTCGGAATATTCGAAGCCGTCGGTGAGGTTCCCGCGCAGCGGCGCGCCCAGCGGCGTGCCGGCCAGGTGCGTGCTGCTGGAGGCGGCCAGTTTCTCGCGTCCGCCGACGTTGTCATAGACGAACAGGCCCAGCCTGAGCAGCCAGCGCGGCCGGAGGCCATCCACATAGGGCAGCACGAAGCGCATGGGCCGGACGATGTGCGGCGCGATGGCCAGCAGCCGTTCGCGCTCGGACAGCGACTCGCGCACCAGCCGCAGTTCACCGTGCTCGAGGTAGCGCAGCCCGCCGTGGATCAGCTTGGTGCTGGCCGAGGAGGTGTGCGCCGCGAGATCGTCCTGTTCGACCAGGCACACCGACAGTCCGCGACCGGTCGCGTCGCGCGCGATGCCGGCGCCATTGATGCCGCCGCCGACGATGATGAGGTCGAACTGCATTGCGCCATCATACGCCCCGATGCTCACTCGGCCGGCAGCGACATCCACGCGGGCGTGCCGTTGGTGAACTCGATGTCGGTGAGCTGGCGCACGTCGGAGCCGTCGGCGCGCATCACGAAGATCTGGCCGACGGCATGGTGGGCGCTCAGGAAGTCGGTGGGCTGGATGCGCGGGTTGATCCGGGCGCTGGTGAAGGCGATCCAGCGACCGTCGGGCGAGTACGCCGGGTGGGCGTCCTGCACGCCGGGATGGAAGGTGAGGCGCGTCAGTCCCGTGCCGTCCGGCTTCACCGAATGGATCTGGGATGCCCCGGCCAGGCCGAGCGGCGAGCGGGTGAAGGCAATGCGGTCACCCAGCGGCGACCAGGACGGGAAGTTGTCCGGTTCCGTGGTCAGGACCGTGATGGCGTTCGTGGCCAGGTCGATGATGCGCAGCCCGCGCTGCTCCCCCGTTCCCATCTCGGCATAGACCAGCTGGCCGCCGTCCGGCGACCAGCTCGGGAAGGCGGCATGGTCGCCCGCCGCGCCCAGCTCGACCAGCCCGCTGCCGTCGGCATTGACGATGGCCAGGCGCAGCGTCGCATTGCCGCCCGCCATCGGTCCCACCGAAGCGAGGCGTTACGCGTCGCCGCC
>QGUX01000100.1 GCA_003242275.1 Pseudomonadota bacterium
GCGCGCGGGCGGGTATCATCCGCGCCTGATGAGCGCGCTTCCTCCCTGCCCCCGCTGCGGTTCCACCTACACCTACGAGGACGGCCCGAACCTCGTCTGCCCCGAATGCGCCCACGAGTGGTCCGCCGCGGCCGAGGACACCGCGCCCCCGGAGGCCGCCCGCGTGGTGCGTGACGCCGTCGGCAACGAGCTGAAGGACGGCGACACCGTCACCGTGATCAAGGACCTGAAGGTCAAGGGCTCCTCGGCGGTGGTGAAGGTGGGCACCAAGGTCCGGAACATCCGCCTGGTGGAGGGCGACCACGACATCGACTGCCGCATCGAGGGCATCGGCCAGATGGGCCTGAAGTCGATGTACGTGAAGAAGGCCTGACGATCCGCGCGGGCCCCGCCCGGCCCGCAGGGGCGGGCAGTGCCGGCCGCGGAACGCGCCGGAGCGCCCTCAGTCCCCGATCTTCACCAGCTTGCGCCGCCCGCCCGCGCCGGTGCGGATGCTGACCTGCGCGCGGCGCACGCCGAAGTGCTCCGCCACCAGCCCGATGACCTCGGCATTGGCGCGCCCTTCCACCGGCGGGGCCTTCACCTCGGCCAGGAAGGTGCCGTCGGGCTGCTCGGTGAGGCGGCTGGCGCGCGCATTGGGCTTGACCTTCAGTTCAATGATGCGGCTCACGGCACCATCCGTTTGGTAATCTTCGGCGCATTTCTGTTCAAGGATACGGAGCCCCGCAAATGTCCGGCAAACTCGTGCTGCTGCGCCACGGCCAGAGCGAATGGAACGTCGCCAACCTGTTCACCGGCTGGACCGACGTCGACCTGACCGAACAGGGCCGCGCCGAGGCCGCCCAGGCCGGCCGGGAGCTCGCGGCCACCGGCATCCGCTTCGACTACGCCTACACCTCCGTGCTCAAGCGCGCCATCCGCACGCTGTGGATCGCGCTGGACACCATGGACCGCATGTGGCTGCCGGTGGAGAAGAGCTGGCGCCTGAACGAGCGCCACTACGGCGCGCTGCAGGGCCTGGACAAGGCGCAGACCGTGGAGAAGCACGGCGAGGCGCAGGTCAAGCTCTGGCGGCGCAGCTACGACATCCCGCCGCCGCCGCTGGAGCCCTCCGATCCGCGCCATCCGAAGAACGACCCGCGCTATGCCGAGCTCGACCCGGCACTGCTGCCCGGCACCGAGTCGCTGAAGGACACCCTCGCCCGCGTGCTGCCTCTGTGGGATGAGGAGATCGCGCCGAAGCTGCGCGCCGGCCGCAACGTGCTCATCGTCGCCCATGGCAACAGCATCCGGGCGCTGGTGAAGATGCTGGACAACATGAGCGAGGCGCAGATCGTCGAGCTCAACATCCCCACCGGCGTGCCGCTGCTGTACGAGCTGGATGCCTCCCTCAGGCCCACCGGCCATCGCTACCTCGGCGACCCGGAAGCGGTGGCGGCCGCGGCCGAGGCCGTGCGCCGGCAGACCGAGCGGCGCTGAGGCTCCGCGCGGCGAAGTCTCCCGTGCCCGCGGCGCCTCAGTCCGGGCGCGCGCGCAGCAGGCCGCGCACCGCTTCGGCCGCATGCGCCGCCGTGCAGCGGTTCGCATACAGCATGCCGTCCACGTCCAGCGTGCCGCCGCGGTTGATGAAGCCCAGCGCCACCATGCGCGCCGGGCCCGGGTCCAGCCGCCGCAGGATGCCCAGCATGGGTTCCGGGCGCGTGTGCGTGAGCAGCACGCGCGGCAGATGCGGCGGGAACAGCGCCTGGAGCGCCGCATCGTCCAGCACCCACTTCGCCTCCAGCGCGTCGCGCGGCACGCGCAGCCGCCCCGGCTCCAGCACCGCGGTGACGCAGGTGGGAATGCCCTCGCCCACCAGCAGGGCGTGCGCCTTGAGCGCCTCCTCGAGCTGGTAGGCGCCGATGGCCAGGATCTGCGCGGCCGCGCCGGCCGGCTCGCCGGCCACATGCGCCGCGCCGCGCGCCACCAGCGCCGCGGCCATTGCCGCCGACACGCGCTGCGGCGTGTCGCGCTTGGAGACCACGATGCAGGCCACCTGGCCGCGGCCGCGGTACACGTCGCGCAGCGCCGCGACGGCGCTGTTGCCGTCCACCGGGAACAGCACGCGCGTGGTGTCGGACATCTCCCCCAGCAGCGCCTCGCCGATGGTGGGATCCTGGTGCGACTGCTCGTTCTTCGAGTTCTCCCAGGTGTGCGAGGACACCACCAGCGGCACCGACAGCCAGCCGGGCTGCTGTCCCAGCTCGCGCTGGTTGCGCGCGAAGATGGCTTCCTGGCGGATCAGGCCCAGCATCTTCACCGCGAAGGCCTCGTAGCTGACGATCAGGTTCAGCCCGCCCTTGTTGCCCAGCGCCGCCGCGGCCACCGCCTCCTCGTTCAGCGCCGTGATCACCGCACCGTCCACGGCCTCGGGCACGCCGGGCTCGGGATCGTTCACGCGATGGCGCAGCAGGGCCAGCGAGCCGCTCATGCGGTTGCTGGCCATCTCGTCCGGGTTGCCCACGCGCACGCGCAGGCCGGGATTGGCGCGCACCAGGTCGGCGAACCAGCGGTCCAGCGCCATCATGGCGCTGACCACCGTGCCCGGCTCCTGCCAGGCCGGTTCGGGCATCACGGGTTGCGGCGGATGCCGGTGCGCCATGGGATGCCGGCTCTCGCGCGGCCGGCGCTGCCGCTCGTGCGTGTCGAAGGCGGCCAGTGCGGCCTCCAGGTCCGCCGGCGGCACGTACAGCGCCCTGGCGCCGGCATTGAAGGCCTCCCGTGCCGCGGCGTCCTCGCGCGGATTGGCGCCCAGCGGCAGGTTGTGCGCGGCATTGGTGCCGGCGCCGGGGAAGCCGAAGCCCTTCTCCGTCTCCGCGATCACGTAGGGCAGCCTCGCCGGGTAGCGGCGCTGCGCTCGCGCCGCGAAGGCCGCGAGCTTCGCCTCGGCGCGCAGGATGGCGCAGGCGATGGCGGCCGGGTCGCGGCCGTCGATGATCTCCGGGTCGAAACCATTGTGCCGCAGGTCCTCGGCCAGCCAGGGCGCACCGCCCTGCTGCAGGATCTGCGAGCGCTGCTCGATGCGCCGGCCGTTCAGGATCATCACCGGCACGGCCAGGCCCGAATCCTCGGCGCGCCACCAGCGCGGCGCCCAGTCCGAACCGCGCTGCTCCTCGTAGGCGCCATCGCTCAGGAAGGCGACCAGCGACTCGCCGGGCAGCGGCATGTGGATGTACTGCAGGGCCGCGAACCCGAGATAGCCGCCCTCGGAGATGGCGCCGGCGGTGTGCGGCCCCGCATGGCTGCCCACCGGCACCGCCGGGTGTCCCTCCGCGTCGATGGCGTAGGAATAGAAATCGGCGATGAGGCGCGAGAGGCCGGCCTCGCTGCGGTCGTAGCGGCCGCGCTGGGTGTCCGACACGTCGCCGGTCAGCGCGTTCACCGCCTCGATGGCGGCCACGCAGTGGCCCTGCCCCATCAGCCAGCCGCGCGTGGTGCCCGTGAGCGCATTGGCCACGAGGTAGCCCACGAAGGCCGGCACCATGTTCAGCGAGCCACCCATGTGGCCCTCGGGCGCGGCCTTGAAGTCCTCCGCCGCCAGCGGCGCACCTGACAGGTCGATGCGCCGCGCATAGCTCATGTGGGCGACCACGTTCATGGCCGCGCAGGCCAGGCGGTCGGCGGCCGCGAACAGCCGCCAGGCCTCCTCCGCCGTGCAACGGCCCTGCCCGGCCAGTTCCTGCACCGCACGCTCCACCTGCGCGACGGTGTCGGGTCGATGGCGGATGGGACCATATCCCGCCCGCCAGGCTGCAACCGGATCCTCGGCACTGCGGTTCATGGTGTCCTCCTCAGGACGGGCTGTCACCCGGTGTCCAGGCCGGGACAGGCCAGCGCCTGCGTCACGGCCATCCATTCCTCGTTGGTGGGCTCCACCACGACGCGCACGCGGCTGTCGGGCGTGGAGATGAGCGGCGCATTGCGCGCATTGGCGAGTGGGTCGATGCGCACGCCCAGCCACGCCAGCGCATGGCAGACACGCTCGCGCACCGGTGCACTGTTCTCGCCCACGCCGGCGGTGAATGCCAGCATGTCCACGCCGCCGAGCAGCGCCGCCAGCGCACCCGCCTCGCGCACGATGGAACGCACGTACAGTGCCAGCGCCAGCCGCGCGCGCTCGCCGCGTTCGTCCGCATCGTCCTCGTGCCGCAGCAGCACGCGCGGCTCGGAAGAGATGCCGGATACGCCGAGCAGGCCGGACTCGTGGTAGAGCATGCGGGCCACCTCCGCGGGCGTCATCCCCTCCACCTGCAGCAGGTGCAGCAGCACGCCCGGATCGATGGCGCCGCTGCGCGTTCCCATCATCACGCCGTCGAGCGCGGAGAAACCCATGGTGGTGGCCACGCTGGTGAGGTCCCGCATCGCGCACAGGCTGGCGCCGCTGCCCAGGTGCAGTGCAATGGTGCGCCCGCGCGCCGCCTCGCCATGGCGTTCCGCAAGGCTCAGGGCGAGGTAGGCATAGGACAATCCGTGGAAACCGTAACGCCGGATGCCGCGCCGCCACGCCGCCCAGGGCAGCGGCAGCACCCGCTCGGTCAGCGGCATGTGGCGATGGAAGGCCGTGTCGAAGCAGGCCACCTGCGGCACCGCGGGCTCGGCCTCAAGCATCAGCGCGATGGCCTCCAGGGCATGCGGCTGGTGCAGCGGCGCCAGCGGAATGCACTGCTTCAGGTCCTCGAGCACCGCCGCGTCCAGTTGCACCGGATCGGCGTACTTCGCGCCGCCGTGCACCACGCGGTGCACCACCAGGCGCAGGGTCCGTCCGGCGAGGAATTCCCCGATGCGGGCGCGGATGTGCTGCAGGGCCGAGGCATAGGGAGCGGCGGCGTCCAGGCGCAGCGGACTGCGCGGCGCGTCGCCCGCGCCCCAGGTGGGGTCGGGCCCGCCGATGCCCTGCACGCTGCCGCGCCACAGCGGCGTGCGCGGCAGCGGCGACACGCCGGCATCGAACAGCGCGAACTTGATGCTGGAGGAGCCGCAGTTCAGCGCCAGGACCAGATGCCCGTCCATGCCCTCACCCGCCGCGATGATCGGTGCGTGATCACGCGGCTATCGTAGCGGCACGCGGGCGAAATCGCCGATCCGGGTGTCGAGGAAGTCCGGCATCCGCTCGTCCCGGTGCCAACACGCCGAAAGCCGGCCCTTCCGGCGCCGGCGGTCCACAGGTTCGCCCGGCGTGTCGTCAGCGACCATACCCCAGGCAGGCCAGGCCGGAGCAACAGGCTACCGGGTGACCACCGCCCAGCTGTCGTAGCGCCCGCCGTGCCGCTCGGCGAGCTGGGTGAAGTGCGCCGTGAGCTGCTGCATGTCCGGGATGATCAGGCGCATGCGGCGGCTGGCATGCAGGCTGTACTGGCCGGTGATCTCCCGCGCCTCGATCACGTCCACCGAATAGCCCTGCTCGGCCAGGTCGCGGGCCAGCGCATCGGAGGCCTCGCGCGTGGGCAGCGTGAAGAAGAAATCCACCGTGTGCTCGATGAAGGTGTCCACGCCGGCCTTGCGCAATCCCTGGATGAAGTGCGCATCCCAGTCGACCGGCTTCTTCTTCATCGAGAACTTGCGCCACTGCGAGATGACCCGCAGCAGGCACAGGGCCGCCACCGCCGCCAGCGCAATCGCGATGGTCTTGTTGTCCACCGTCAGTCCTCCTCCACCTTGCCGGTGTCGCCGGGTGTCTCGTTGACCGACACTACGGTGGCACGCGGGAAGAAGTTGAACTCACTGGCCGAAGCCCAGGTGTAGGCGCCCATGGCACGGCCGACGACCAGGTCGCCGACCTTGAGCTTCGGCAGCATCAGGTTCTCGGCGATCACGTCGATGCTGTCGCAGGTCGGGCCGGCCAGCACCGACGGCGCCAGCACGCCCCCGGTCTTCAGGCTCTCGATGGGATAGCGTGCATGATCGAAGAGCTGGCCGCTGTACGACCCGTACAGCCCGTCATCGAGGTAGTACCACCAGTGGCCCTCGCGCAGCGCGCGGCCCATCACGCTGGCCACGCCGATGGCGGCGGGACCGGCGATGTAGCGGCCCGGCTCGGCGATGACGCGCGTGCCCCTGGGCACCCCGGCCAGCGCCTTCCTGATCGGCGCGCAGAAGCGGCCAATGTCGGGCACGGGCTGCGTGTACTCGATGGGAAAGCCGCCGCCGATGTCCAGCGTGTCGAGCTTGCCCAGCTTCGCGCGCCGCGCCTGGCGCAGCAGCGCGCTGCAGGCCCCGATGGCCTCGACGTGCTTCATCGGCTGCGGCGCCTGCGATCCCACGTGGAAGGAGAAGCCGCGCACGTTCACGCCCAGCGAGGCGGCCAGGCGCGCCAGCTCCAGCGCATCCTCCGGGTCGCAGCCGAACTTGCGCGACAGGTCGCTGACCGCGCCGGGGCTGCGGAAGGACACGCGCAGCAGCAGCTCGGCATCCTCGCGGTATGCGCGGAACTTGCGCACCTCGTCCGGGTTGTCGGCCGTGAACACGCGCACGCCGGCATGCAGCGCGTTGCGGATGTCCTTGTCGCGCTTGATCGGGTGGGTGTGGATGCAGCGCGAGGGATCGATGCCCAGCCGCGTGACCAGCTGTACCTCGCCGGTGGTGGCCAGGTCGAGGAAACCGCCCAGCGCGTCGATGGTGCGCACCACCGCCGCGGCCGGCAGGGGCTTCAGGGCATAGTGCAGGTCCACCCCCGGCAGCGCCTTGTGCAGGCGGCGGTACTGCGCGCGCACGCGTTCGCAGTCGATGATCAGCAGCGGGGAGCCGAAGGTGGCGACCAGCCGGCGGACCTGATCAGGCTGGAACGGGTCGATGATTCCCTTCTTCAAGGCAGCACACCGGTGCCCAGCGCCGCATAGGGCCCGCTCTCGGCCGGGGCGCTCACCGCGGCGCGCGCCAGGCGGTCGCGCACCGCGTCCCAGCGCTCGTCGGCGGGCACTTCCTGGACCAGGATGCGCGCACAGCCGGCCTTGTCCAGCGCGCGCAGGTTGGCATAGAGGTCGTGGCCGTAGGCGTCGGGACGGATGCCGGCATTGATCCAGGTCACCGTCTCGTAGGTCTTCAGCGGCAGGCGTTGCGCCAGCACGGCGATGCGCTGCCCGCCCTCGGAGAGCTGCTCGGCGAGCTGGTCGAGCTCGCCTGCGGGCACGATGGTGAGCGGCGTCTGCGGCGCGTAGTGCGCCGCGGTACTGCCCGGCACGCGGGGTGCCGAGCGGCCGGGGCCGATGCCCACCTCGCCCACCACGCCGCGCAGCTGCGAGAGCGTGATCGCGCCGGGGCGCAGCAGCCGCACCTCCCCGTCGATGCAGCTGACGATGGTGGATTCCAGGCCGAGCTGGCACTCCCCGCCGTCGAGGATCACCTTCACCGCGTCGCCGAACTCGTCGGCCACGTGCTCGGCGCGGGTGGCCGACAGCCGGCCGTAGCGGTTGGCCGAGGGTGCGGCGATGCCGCCGCCGAAGGCGTCCAGCAGCTGGCGCGCCATGGGATGGGACGGAATGCGCACGGCCACGGTGTCCTGCCCGCCGGTGACCACGTCGTGCACGTTCTCGTGGCGCGGCAGCACCAGCGTCAGCGGGCCCGGCCAGAAGGCCTCGGCCAGCTTCTCGGCCTCGGGCGTAAGCTCGCGCACCCAGCGCCGCAGGTATTTCTGCTGGTCGATGTGCACGATCACCGGGTGCGACGGCGGCCGGCCCTTGAGCTCGAACACCTTGCGCACCGCCGCCGGATTGGAGGCATTGGCGCCGAGCCCGTAGACGGTCTCGGTCGGGAATGCCACCAGCTCGCCGTCGCGCAGCGCGTCGACGGCGGCTTCAATCTCGGCCTGTGAGGCCCGGATCGCTTTTGCCATCCCGCAAGTTTACCAGCCGCCTCCGGCCGGCAACCCCGGCATCGCCCCGATGCCGCCCGATGGCCTCACATAACGCGGCGGTTCACTCCAGGTCGCGCCGGTCCCAGCCTTCTGCAGTGCGCACGATCTCTGCCGTGGGCCAGTAATTGCGGTCCAGTTTCAGCGTAATCACCTCCGGCACGTTGTTCCAGGACAACGTGCGCAGGCGCACCGAGGAGCGGTCCGGCCGCCCCCTCACCACCGCGAGGAAGGCGTCGAGGTCCGGCGTGGGCTGCCCGTCCACCTCGACGATGCGCCGGCCCGGCAGCAGCCGGTAGCGCGTGGCCGGGGAGCCGTAGGAGAAGTACGCCACGTACACGCCCTGCGGCACCACGCCGCGCTGCGCGCTCATGGCGCGATGGGGGGCGTGCAGGATGGCGCCGGCCCACTGCACCAGCCGGTCGATGTCGCGGCCGGTGAGCGCGGTGGTGCGCACGTCGAAGGTCATCTCGGTCTGCCCGCGCCACACCGTCACCGACACCTGCGGCTGGTCGGCCACGGCGCGCTCCACGTCGCGGAACATGGTGACCGGCCTGCCGTCCACGGCCAGCACGAGGTCGCCCTGGCGCAGCACCTCGCCGGAGGCCGCGCCGCCGGTGATGCGCGCGATGGACAGCACCTGCCGTCCTTCCGGGTTCTGCTTCTCCAGGCGCGCCGCCCAGTCGGCCGACAGGCCCAGCCGCCGCGCCTCGGTCAGCGTCAGCGTGTTGAACTCCACGTCCAGCGTGTGCAGCGGGCGGTCCTGGCGCAGGCGGTCAACCATGTCGAGCACGTGCTCGATGGGCACGCCGCGGTTCACCTGCGCCGGGGCACCGCGGCCGGTCTCCACCGGGAAGCTGGACCACAGCGCGCGCACCGCGCCGCGCGAGTCCACCAGCACGCCGTCGAAGTCGGTGGGCGGGTTCAGCAGCTGCGCCACCTCGATGTTGGCGTCGCGGAACTGCATGGAGCGCGTCAGCGGCAGGTTCAGCGGTTCCACCGAGATCACGGTGGATTCGCGCGAGCGGTAGTCGCCGTCGCGGTTCATGCCCACGGCCGTGACCGTCTGGCCCTCCACCAGCGGCGCCGGGTTGAAGCGCGCCGCCCGCACCGGCGTGCTGCCGATCAGCGCCGGGTCGTAGGACACCACCGCGAGGTTGTGCAGCGGATGGATGTATTCCACGCGGCCCGGGATCTCGAAGGCACCGAAGAAGGTCAGGCGCACGTCGCCGAGCGAGGCCGGCACGGTGTTGCGGTCGGTGACCACGTAGCCGCGCTCGGCATCGACGATCAGGCCGGTGCCGTAGTAGTTGCGCTCGGAGATGCCGGCCAGCGCGAAGGGCATGTCGAAGGTGAGCTGCACCAGCGAGGGCACCAGCTGCGCCACCAGGCGGTCGCGCACCACCGGCAGCTCGGCGGTCCCGCCCACCACCGGCCTGGGCGGGGGACCGGGCAGCAGGTCCGCGCAGGGCCACAGGCCCGAGGTGTCGTCGCGGTGGCAGGAGCGCACCGGGAACCAGCGCCGGTCCATGCGCATGGAGCGCACCAGCGGATTGTTCGGCTCGTCCATCACCACGTAGCGCAGCGTGGCGCGGTCACCGTCGCCCAGCAGCTGGAGCTGGCCGGCGAAGTCGGTGATGTTGCGCACCGGCTGGTTGTTGACCTCGAGGATCAGTGCCGCGCGCGGCACGCCGGCCGCCGCCAGCGTGTAGCCCGGATTGGCCACGTACACGCCCTCGACGGGCAGGTTGAAATGACGCGCCTGCTGGTAGGACAGGTCGTGCACCACCGCATCGCCGAATTCCAGGTAGGCCGCGGGCGTGATGGATTCCAGGTCGGTGACCGGGATCCTGACGGTATGCTCGACGCCGCCGCGCTGCAGGAGCAGCTCCACCTCCTGCTCCACCGAGTCGTCGAGGATCGCCTCGAGCGGCTCGAACGTGGTCACCGGGCGGCCGTTCACCGACACCAGGATGTCGCCAGGCTGCAGCTTGCCATGCGCCGGCGAGCCGGGCTGCACCATGCGCACCACCAGCATGCCGGTGCCGTCCGGGAAGCGCTCGCGCATGCGGCCCTCGGTCTCCTCCGTCAGTCCCAGCCGGCGCAGCTCGCCGAAGGGCACGTACACGAAGGTGGTCTGCAGGGTGCCGCGCGTGACGGGCTTGCCCTGCTTGATCAGCTCGACGGCGCGCTTCACGCGCCCCAGCGGCAGGTAGAAGCTCGAGGCCGCGCCGGTCGCGCCGCCGGCGTTCAGCGCCACCACGCGGCCCCGGATGTCGATCACCGGCGAGCCGGAGGAGCCGCCCGAGGTGCCCGAGGCGGCCTGGATGTAGAAGGTATTGAAGTCGTTGTAGCGGCCGGTGCCGTAGTTGGGCGCCTCGCGGTCCAGGCGCGCCAGCGTGCCGGCCAGGATGGAAAGCTGCTCGCCGGCGTTGTTACCCACCACGCGGATCTCGCGCCCCACCTGCGCCCCCTCCGGATACAGCTCCAGCGACGGCGGCTTGATGAAGCGCAGCTTCGAGGGATCGTAGCGGTACAGGCCGAAGTCGTGCACGGGATCGCGGTACACCGCGCGCAGCTCCACTTCCTCGCGGTTGAGGAAGGTGGCCTCGGCGGTCACCGGCCCGGGCGTGACCACGTGCCGGTTGGTCAGGATCAGGCCACGCTCGGCGTCGATGACGAAGCCGGTGGCCTGCGAGGAAGTGTTCCACTCGGTGTCGAAGGCACGCGTGGCGTCGATCTCGATGGCCACCACGGCCTGCGCGATGCGCTCGAGGGTGGCCGACCAGGTGGGGTCCTCGCGCCGCGGCGGCACCAGCGCCGCGTCGTCGGCCATCAGTTCGCCGGGCATCCCCTCCGCAACGGGCACCGGCGGCGTGGCCGCGCCGCCGGGAGGCGGAGGCGGCGCCACCGATTGCGCGCCCGCCAGCGCGGTGATGGCCAGCAGGGCCGTGGCCATGAGACGGCGCCAGGATTGCTTCATCGTGCACTCCTTCATCGAGAACGCGCGGGCCGGAAGGCCGGGAACGTCGCTTTCGCGGGGTGGGCGCCGCGATAACCGCGGAAACCGGCGCCGAAAGCCCGCCCTGCCCGCGTCCTGCCCGGCCGATCTGGATCGTTGCATGGAGCAGCAAGTCTACCAAGTACAATGCCGGCCATGCTGCAAGCCCTCCGCCAGTCCCTGAAGGTGTCCGTCGGTCCCGTCGCCATCGGTGGCACGGCCCCCATCGCCGTGCAGTCCATGACCAACAC
>QGUX01000335.1 GCA_003242275.1 Pseudomonadota bacterium
CTGGCGGTGGCGTCGGTCTCCCAGCGAGGGGGTGGGCTTGTGGGCCGATGTTGGTCGGTTGCGGGCCCGCGGGCCTTGATCCCATCCCCGCAGCACTGCGGGGAAGGGGCCTTCGCCCGGCGGCAGCGTCAGCGTGCCGGCCAGCCGCACCCCTGGGGCCTGCGGATTGGCGAAGCTCACTTCCGCGCTGCGATACGGCAGCGGTTCGCGCGGTGTCTGCGGGCGGCGCGGCGGTGTGTATTCGCCACGCGTGAACACCAGCGGCAGCGATGCGCCGCCCTGGGTCCATGTTCCCTCGAGCCGCGCACCGTCGCCGCTGACGCGCCCGGACCACGAGCCGTTCACCGACGGTACGCGGAAGGACAGGGCGCCGTCGCTGAGGTGCAGGTCCGCGCATGCGAGGCCGCGGGCGCCCTGCTGCGGACTGTCCAGCGTGCAGCCCTGTGATCCATTCGAAGTGGTGACGTGCAGGACCAACGGAATGCCGGCGACGGTGCCATTGAAGTCCCCGTCCACGAGCGACGCCGGTACCGGCGTGGCCGTGGCGGGCGCGGTGGGCGTGGCCGCGTGCGCCGGCAGGCCGTACTGCGCCAGCGAAGCCGCCAGCAGCGCCGGCGCCACCAGCATCGGCAGCGTGCGCAGCGCCTCGCGCCTGAAGGAGCGCGCATCCGGGCAGCGTCCGGCGAGGTCGCCGAAGACCTCCTCGCGTAGCGCGGGCGGGATCAGCCGCCACACCCAGCGGCCGGTGGCGCCGTGCGGAAGTGCCATCTCCTCCTGCATCGTCGTTCTCCTCATGCCGGTGCGCGCCGGCCATCGAGCAGGCCCTCCACCGCCTCGGACAGCCGCCGCGCCAACGACAGCGATTCCCGCAGTGCCTTCTCGCCGTCCTTCTCGACGCGGTAGCAGCGTCGCGCACGCCCGCCGCGCTCGGGCGTGGGCCCGGACATCCACGAGGACACCAGTCCCTTGTCCTCGAGGCGGTCGAGGGTGGCGTAGACCGCGCCCATGGCCACGCGGCGGCCGGCAAGCGCCTCGACGGCGGCGTGGATGGGCACGCCGTACGCGGTGCTTCCGCAGCGCAGGATCGCGGCGAGGACGGTCTGCTCGAACTGGCCGAGTTGGGTAGGCGGCGCCATTTGTACTACATCGTATGGAAATAACCGGCTGGGACAACCCCGCAAGGCCGCGCAGGCATTCAGGACGGGTTCAGCCCCCTGGCGTAGCCTTGGCTCCATGAACGCCAGGACCCCCTTGCTGCCCGCTGCCGCCGCACTTGCCCTCGCTGCCTGCGCCTCGGCGCCGGAGCAGGAGCCGCCGCCCGCACCTGTCCCCGTGAACCTGACCAAGGTCTACTTCTATCCGATGCAGGGACAGACCGCCGGGCAGCAGGACCGCGACCGCTACGACTGCCACGTGTGGGCGGTGGACCAGACAGGCTTCGATCCCACGCGCCATCCCGCGCCGCGCGAGGTGCGCGCCGCGGTAGTGCCGTCGCCATCGCCGGCGGATGCCGTGGCCACCGGTGCGGCCGTGGGCGCCGTGATCGGCGCCGTGGCCGCAGGCCCGGGCGATGCCGCCGCGGGCGCGCTGCTGGGTGCGGCGGCCGGTTCGGTGGTGGGTGCCGCGGCGGCCAGCGCAGCGGCCGAAGCGCATGCCGTGCCCGCGCGCCATGAGGCGCGCAGCTACGGCCGGCATGAACGCGAGGCGGCCGAGTACCGGCGCGCCATCTCCGCGTGCCTCGAGGGCCGCGGCTACTCGGTGAGGTGAGTCGTCATGGATACCAGGATCCGCAAGGTGTTGCAGGTGGCGGTGGCGGCGATCGCACTGGGTGCCTCGGGCTTCGCCTCCGCCGACGGCGTCATCGGCCGCGTGGCCGACAAGTCGCGCGGGCAGCCGCAGTCACAGCGTGCCGAACGGCCGCGCCAGGAGTCGCGGCCGGCGGCCCGTTCCGAGCCGCGAGCCGCGCCGCGGGCCGAGTCGCGTCCCGCACCGCGCGTGGATTCCCGCGATCGCCCGGACGCGCCGCGCGCGGAACCTGCCCGTGCCCAGGTGCGCCCCGCGCCCACCACCGAGGTGCCGCGCGCCAGCGCCAGCAGCAATGATGCCCGCGCATCGCGCGGCGTGGCCGGACGCGTGGCGGAGCAGGTCGAGCGCAGTGCCGGCCGCACGGCCGACGCCCCGCAGCCGAACCGTTCGCAGGGCCGTGCGGCGCCGCAGGGAAGTTCCCGTCCCGCGCCGACCTCGGCTCCGCCGTCCACGCAGGCGGGCAGTGCCGCGCGCGCCCCGGGCGACCGCGGCGTGATCGGCCGCGTGGTCGACCATGAGTACCAGGACCGCAACCCGCGGCCCGAACGCAATCACCGCGACGATCGCAATGGCTGGCGCTGGGGCAACGTGGCGCCCGAGCGTCATCGCCACGATCACCACCACCACGTGCACGTCATCCACCACCTGCCGTCCGGTTACCGCGACTACTGGTGGAACGGCACGCGTTACTACTACTACGACGGCTTCTGGTACCAGCCCTGGGGCGCCAGCTACATCTCGGTGCGCGTTCCCTACGGCTTCTTCGTGACCTCGCTGCCCGGTGCCTACACCAGCATCTGGATCGACGGCACGCGCTACTACTACTCGGACTACCACTACTACGTGTACGAGCCGGCGCGGCGCGGCTACGTGGTGGTGCCCTCGCCCTATGGCGAGGAGGATGAGGAGCCCCTGGCCAGGAACTTGTAAATCTACCCGCCCAG
>QGUX01000101.1 GCA_003242275.1 Pseudomonadota bacterium
CGCGCCGTGACGGGCCCGCGCCGATCCCCCTAGACTGCCAGGCTTCCATGAAACGCATAATCGCGATCGCCAACCAGAAGGGCGGGGTGGGCAAGACCACCACCGCCGTGAACCTCGCCGCGTCCCTGGCCGCCACGCAGCGGCGGGTGCTGCTGGTCGACCTCGACCCGCAGGGCAATGCCACCATGGGCTGCGGCGTGGAGAAGTCCGCGGTGGAGCTGGGGAGCTGCGAGGTGCTGCTGGGCGAGGCCACGGCCGCGCAGGCCATCGTGCCGCTGGAGCATGCGCGCTTCGACCTGATGCCGGCCAACCAGGACCTGACCTCGGCCGAGGTGCGGCTGCTGGCCACCGACGAGGGCCGCGAGTCGCGCCTGCGCGAGGCGCTGGAACCGCTGCGCGGGCAGTACGACCTGATCCTGATCGACTGCCCGCCGTCGCTGAACATGCTGACGCTGAACGCGCTGGTGGCGGCCGACTCGGTGATCGTGCCGATGCAGTGCGAGTACTACGCGCTGGAAGGACTCTCGGCGCTGACCGCCACCATCGAGCAGGTGCGCGACGCGGTGAATCCCGGGCTGCACATCGAGGGCATCCTGCGCACCATGTTCGATCCGCGCGCCAACCTCGCCTCCGAGGTCAGCGCGCAGCTGCTGGAACACTTCGGCGACGTGGTGTTCCGCACCGTCATCCCGCGCAACATCCGCCTCGCCGAAGCGCCGTCGTTCGGGCGGCCGGTGCTGCTGCACGACAAGGATTCGCGCGGCGCGCTGGCGTACCTGGCGCTGGCGGGCGAGATGATCCGGCGCGAGGAGGAGCGGGAGGAGCAGGCGGCCGCCGCACAGGCGGAGGGTGCCGCGGAGGCTTCAGGTGAAGGCGCGGGCACCGGCGAGGATGCCGCGATGCCCGCGGTCGATGCAGAAGGCGGATCCGGCGTCGATTCCGCCGTGACTTCAGGGCCCGCACCGGGCGAGGGCGCGCCATGAGCGAGAAGAAACCCGCGCTGGGGCGCGGACTGGCTGATCTGCTGGGTGCATCGAAGGCGCGCGCGCAGGCGCCGGTGAAGCCCGTGCCGGTGGCGCCGGGCGCCGGCGCGCCCGCCGCACAGGGCGCCACGACCTCATCCACCGCATCGCGCGGCGACGAGCTGCAGCATGTCCCCGTCGACAAGCTGGTGCGGGGCAAGTACCAGCCGCGCGTGGACATGCGTCAGGAGGCGCTGGAAGAACTCGCCATCTCCATCCGCAGGCAGGGCGTGATCCAGCCCATCGTGGTGCGCCCGCTGCCGCGCGCCACCGGCGAGGGCGCGCAGTACGAGATCATCGCCGGCGAACGCCGCTGGCTGGCGGCGAAGATCGCGGGCCTCACGACCATTCCTGCCGTGGTCCGCCGCGTGCCGGACGAAGCCGCGATCGCGATGGCGCTGATCGAGAACATCCAGCGCGAGAACCTCAATCCGCTGGAGGAGGCGCGCGCGCTGGAGCGGCTGATCGCCGAGTTCGGCATCACGCACGAGCAGGCCGCTGAAGCCGTGGGACGTTCGCGCTCTGCCGTGAGCAACCTGCTTCGCCTGCTCGAGCTTGCGCCCGAGGTGGCCGACCTCGTGGAGAAGCGCAGGCTCGACATGGGTCACGCCCGCGCCCTGCTCGGCATTTCGAGCCGCCGCGATCAGGTGATGGCCGCGCAGAAGGTGGTGGCCGAGGGGCTGTCCGTGCGCGAGACCGAGGCCCTGGTCCGGCAGCTCACGGCGCCGCCCGTGGACAAGTCAAAGCCCGATGCTGCGGCGCGTCAGAAGGATCCGGACGTGCAGGCCCTGGAACGTGACCTCACCGAGCGGCTCGGCGCCAAGGTCTTGATTCAACAGGGTTCTGGCGGCAAGGGCCGGCTGGTGATCGCCTACAACAGCCTCGACGAACTGGACGGCATCCTGGCGCATATTCGCCGGCAATAATTGCCTATGCATGGACCTTGAACGGTCCCTGCTCAGTCCGTATACTGCGCGCGCTTTCGAGGCCACCGGGTAAGACCATGATCGCGCGCGACGCGGCAACCCAGCGGATCGCTGCGCGGATCCTTCTGACCCAGGCCGGAACGACCATCGCGATCGCTGCCCTGTGCGCGCTGGCGTGGGGCAGGATTGCAGCCCTGTCGGCCCTGGCCGGCGGCGCGACCGGATTGTTCGCCAACGCCATCATGACGCTGATCGTGCTGCGTGCCGCGCCGGGCGCGGCCGGCGCGCTCGGCAGGCTCGTGATGGGACAGATGGTGAAAGTGGTGTTCACGGTGGGCGCATTGCTCGCCGTGGCGCGCGGTGGCTGGGCCCATTGGCCTTCGCTGCTGGCCGCATACGCGGCGACGTTGTTTGTGTACTGGTTCGTGCCGGTGCTGATGCACCGCGCGCGCCGGGTGAAAGATTGAAGAGCAGGACCTGCCCCAAGGATCAACAGTAACGATGGCTGCAGAACACGCCGCACCTTCCGCGACGGAATACATCTCCCATCACCTTGAGCACCTGCGCATCGGCGAGGGGTTCATGGCCGTGAACCTCGACACGCTGCTGATGTCGGCGGGCCTCGCCTTCATCGTGGCGTACGTGCTGCGCCGCGCCGCCCGCCAGGCCACCGCGGGCGTGCCCAGCCGCTTCGTGGCCTTCTTCGAGATCGTCTACGAGTTCATCGCCAACCTTGTCGGCGAGATGTACCACGGCGACAAGCGCTTCCTCGTCGCGCTGTCGCTGTCACTGTTCACCTGGATCATCGCCATGAACGCGATGGACCTGCTGCCGGTGGACCTGCCGGCGCGCCTGGCCGCGCTGGCCGGCAACGACCACGCCTACTGGCGCATCCTGCCCACCGCCGACGTCAACGGCACCTTCGCCATGGCCGCCGTGGTGCTGGTGCTGATCGTGGTCTATGCCATCCGCGCCAAGGGCGTGGGCGGCTACGCGCACGAGTGGATCACCGCGCCGTTCGGCAAGAGCCCCTTCCTGTGGATTCCCAACTTCGCCCTGAACGTGGTGGAGCTGCTGGCCAAGCCCGTGTCGCTGGCCATGCGACTGTTCGGCAACATGTTCGCCGGCGAGCTGATCTTCATGCTGATCGCGCTGCTCGGCATCGCCGCCGCCCAGGCCGCGGGCCTGTTCACCGGCGGCCTGTTCTTCATCGGCCAGGTCGTGCTCGGCGCGGTCTGGGCGATCTTCCACATCCTGATCGTGGGCCTGCAAGCCTACATCTTCACGGTTCTGCCGGTCGTGTACATCTCGATGGCAGAGGAACACCACTAGGGGATATCGGGTTCGGTTTCTTTTTGTTGTTTTTCGACCAGGAGTAATTGAAATGGATCCTATTGCAGTTGTTCAGGGTTACATGGCGATCGGCATCGGCCTGATCATCGGCCTGGGTGCGGTGGGTGCCTGTATCGGCATCGGCATCATGGGCGCGAAGTTCCTCGAGTCCGCCGCCCGCCAGCCCGAACTGACCCCGATGCTCACCGGCCGCATGCTGCTGCTGGCGGGCCTGATCGACGCCGCGTTCATCATCGGCGTGGGCCTGGCCATGTTCTTCGCCACCGGCAACCCGCTGCTGGGCAGCATCTCGGGCTGATCTCACGTAGTCGAGACAGCGAGCCGAAGGTCATACAGCACTGACGCGCGGTAGCCGCGCGGAGCCGCCATGGAACTCAACCTGACATTTTTCGGACAGATCCTCGTCTTCCTGATCCTGCTCTGGTTCATCGGGAAGTTCGTCACGCCGTTCTTCGCGGCGGCCATCGACGAGCGCCAGAAGAAGATCGCCGAGGGACTTTCGGCCGCCGACCGCGGCCAGAAGAGCCTCGACGAGGCCCGGGCAAGGGCGGATGAAGTGATCGGCGAGGCGCGCGACCGCGCCAACCAGATCATCGACGGCGCCTCGCGCCGCGCGAACGAGATCGTCGAGGCCGCGAAGCAGAGCGCGCAGGCCGAGGCCGACAGGTTGATCGCGGCCGCCCGCCAGCAGATCGAGCTCGATGCCGCCCGGGCGCGCGAGGAACTGCGCCGCCAGGTGGCCGAGCTCACCGTGCGCTCGGCGGCGAAGGTGCTGGGCCGCGAGATCGACGCGTCGAAGCACGCCGACATCCTCGGCAAGCTGGCGGCGGAGATCTGAGGCAGGACCATGGCAGACCGCCTGACCATCGCCCGGCCCTACGCCCGCGCCGCCTTCGGGCAGGCGAGCAAGGACGGCACCCTGGCCGCCTGGTCGGAGGTGCTGGCCCGCGCCGCGATCGCCGTGGGTGACCCACGCGTGCGCGCGCTGTTCGGCAGCCCGAAGGTGACCGACGAGCAGCTCGCCGGGCTGATCGCCGACGTCGCCGGACCCGGCCTCGATGCGAAGGGGCGCAACTTCATCCGCCTCCTGGCCGAGAACAAGCGGCTGCCCTTCCTGCCCGAGATCGCCCAGATCTTCGACCAGCTCCGCGCCGAGGCCGAGCGTGTGGTGGACGTCTCCATCACCTCCGCGGCGCCGATGGGCGAGGCCGAGCAGCAGAAGCTCGTCGCCGCGCTGGAGCGCCGCTTCGACCGCAAGGTGCGCGTGAAGGCCGACGTGGACCCGTCGCTGATCGGCGGCGCGGTGGTGCGCGCGGGCGACCTCACCATCGACGGTTCCGTGAAGGCGCGCCTGGAGAAGCTGGCGCGCCAGCTCACTGCATAGGATTCATCCAAAGGTATCAGTCATGTCCATCAAGGCATCGGAAATCAGCGACCTGATCGGCCAGCGCATCCAGAACTTCGAGGGTGCGACCGAGTCCCGCAATGTCGGCAGCGTGATGTCGGTGGCCGACGGCGTGGTGCGCATCCACGGCCTGGCCGACGCCCGCTACGGCGAGATGCTCGAGTTCCCGGGCAACGTGTTCGGCCTCGCGCTGAACCTGGAGCAGGACTCGGTCGGCGCGGTGGTGCTGGGCGAATACAAGCACATCAAGGAAGGCGACACGGTGAAGACCACCGGCCGCATCCTCGAGGTGCCCGTGGGTCCGGAGCTGCTCGGCCGCGTGGTCGACGCGCTGGGCAACCCCGTCGACGGCAAGGGCCCGATCAATGCCAAGGCCACCGCGCCCATCGAGCGCGTGGCGCCGGGAGTGATCTACCGCAAGAGCGTGAGCCAGCCGGTGCAGACCGGCTACAAGGCCATCGACTCGATGGTGCCGATCGGCCGCGGCCAGCGCGAGCTGATCATCGGCGACCGCCAGACCGGCAAGACCGCGCTGGCCGTCGACACCATCATCAACCAGAAGGACTCGGGCATCAGGTGCGTGTACGTGGCGATCGGCCAGAAGGCCTCCACCATCGCCAACGTGGTGCGCAAGCTGGAGGAGCACGACGCCCTCAAGCACACCATCGTGGTGGTCGCCCCGGCCTCGTCCCCGGCCGCGCTGCAGTACATCAGCGCCTACGCCGGCGTGACCATGGGCGAGTACTTCATGGACAACGGCGAGGACGCGCTGATCGTCTATGACGACCTGTCCAAGCAGGCCGTCGCCTACCGCCAGATCTCGCTGCTGCTGCGCCGCCCGCCGGGCCGCGAGGCCTTCCCCGGCGACGTGTTCTACCTGCACAGCCGCCTGCTCGAGCGCAGCGCGCGCGTGAACGAGCAGTACGTGGAGATGGCCACCAAGGGCCGCGTGAAGGGCAAGACCGGCTCGCTGACGGGCCTGCCCATCATCGAGACTCAGGCCGGCGACGTGACCGCGTTCGTGCCCACCAACGTGATCTCGATCACCGACGGCCAGATCTTCCTGGAGTCGAACCTGTTCAACGCCGGTATCCGTCCCGCCATGAACGCCGGTATCTCGGTGTCGCGCGTGGGTGGTGCGGCGCAGACCGACATCATCAAGCGCCTGGGCGGCGGTATCCGCCTCGCGCTGGCGCAGTACCGCGAGCTGGCGGCGTTCTCGCAGTTCGCCTCCGACCTCGACGAGGCCACCCGCAAGCAGCTCGAGCGTGGCCAGCGCACCACCGAGGTGATGAAGCAGAAGCAGTACGCGCCGATGTCGGTGGCCGAGATGGCGCTGTCCATCTACGCGGTCAACAACGGCTACATGGACCAGGTGCCGGTGAACAAGGTCGTGGCCTTCGAGGCCGCGCTGCAGGGCTTCGCGAAGTCGCAGCACAAGGCCGATCTCGATGCCATCAACGCCGAGCCCGTGCTGAAGAAGCACGAGGAGACGCTGAAGAAGATCATCGAGAGCTTCGTCGCCACGGGTACCTGGTAAAGAGGGCACACGGCGATGGCCGGCACGAAGGAAATCCGCAACCAGATCGCGAGTGTGAAGAGCACTCAGAAGATCACCAAGGCCATGCAGATGGTCGCGACGTCGAAGATGCGCCGCGCCCAGGACCGCATGCGGCTGGCGCGTCCCTACGCGGAGAAGATCCGCAACGTGATCGGCAACCTCGCGCATGCCAACCCGGACTACCGCCATCCGTTCATGGCCACGCGCGAGGCGAAGAACGTCGGCTTCATCGTCGTGTCCACCGACCGCGGCCTGGCCGGCGGCCTGAACTCGAACCTGTTCCGCACCACGCTGAACCAGGTGCGCGACTGGCAGGCGAAGGGCGCCGGCGTGAGCCTGTGCCTGGTCGGCAACAAGGGCGTGGCGTTCTTCCGCCGCCTCGACCTGCCCATCGCGGCCAGCATCACCAACCTCGGCGACCGGCCGCACGTGGCCGACCTGATCGGCACCGTGAAGGTGATGCTCGATGCCTACCGCGAGGGCCGCATCGACCGCCTGTTCGTCGTGTACTCCGAGTTCGTCAACACGATGACGCAGCGCCCGCAGGTGCGGCAGCTGCTGCCGGTGGAGCCGGCGGACAAGTCCACGCTGCAGGAGCACTGGGACTACATCTATGAGCCCAGCGCTGCGGAGATCCTCGATGGGCTGCTGATGCGCTACATCGAGTCGCAGGTCTATCGCGCGGCGGTCGAGAACGTGGCCAGCGAGATGGCCGCGCGCATGGTCGCGATGAAGGCGGCCACCGACAACGCCGGCAAGCTGATCCACGAATTGCAGCTCGTCTACAACAAGGCGCGCCAGGCGGCGATCACCACGGAGCTCGCGGAAATCGTGGGCGGCGCTGCGGCGGTCTGACTGTAAAGAATTCCCAAGGAACTACACATCATGGCAACCGGCAAAATCACCCAGATCATCGGCGCGGTCATCGACGTCGAGTTTCCTCGCGATTCCATCCCGCAGGTGTACGAGGCCCTGAAGCTCGTCGACGTCGACCTCACCCTCGAGGTGCAGCAGCAGCTCGGTGACGGCGTGGTGCGCGCGATCGCGATGGGCACCTCCGAGGGCCTCAAGCGCGGCATGGCCGTGGAGTCGACCGGCAAGCCCATCAACGTGCCGGTGGGCAAGGCCACGCTGGGCCGCATCATGGACGTGCTGGGCACGCCGCAGGACAACCGCGGCCCGGTGGCCTCCGAGACCACCTGGCCCATCCACCGCGCCGCGCCGTCGTTCGACGAGCAGGCCGGCGGCCAGGAGCTGCTGGTCACGGGCATCAAGGTGATCGACCTGCTGGTGCCGTTCGCCAAGGGCGGCAAGGTGGGCCTGTTCGGCGGCGCCGGCGTGGGCAAGACCGTGAACATGCTCGAGCTGATCAACAACATCGCCAAGCAGTACTCGGGCCTGTCCGTGTTCGCCGGCGTGGGTGAGCGCACCCGCGAGGGCAACGACTTCTACCACGAGATGATCGAGTCGGGCGTCATCGACGCCGAGAACCTCGAGAACTCGAAGGTGGCGATGGTGTACGGCCAGATGAACGAGCCGCCGGGCAACCGCCTGCGCGTGGCGCTCACCGGCCTGACCATGGCCGAGTACTTCCGCGACGAGAAGCAGGCCAACGGCCGCGGCCGCGACGTGCTGTTCTTCGTCGACAACATCTACCGCTACACGCTGGCCGGTACCGAGGTGTCGGCGCTGCTGGGCCGCATGCCCTCCGCCGTGGGTTACCAGCCGACGCTGGCCGAGGAAATGGGCGTGCTGCAGGAGCGCATCACCTCCACCAAGACCGGCTCGATCACCTCGATCCAGGCCGTGTACGTGCCCGCGGACGACCTCACCGACCCCTCGCCGGCCACCACGTTCGCGCACCTCGACGCCACCGTCGTGCTGTCGCGCAACATCGCCGCGCTGGGCATCTACCCCGCCGTGGACCCGCTGGATTCCACCAGCCGCCAGCTCGACCCGCTGGTGATCGGCGAGGAGCACTACAACGTTGCCCGCGGCGTGCAGGCCGTGCTGCAGCGTTACAAGGAGCTGCAGGACATCATCGCGATCCTGGGCATGGACGAGCTGTCGCAGGAAGACAAGCAGACCGTGTTCCGCGCGCGCAAGATCCAGCGCTTCCTGTCGCAGCCCTTCAACGTGGCCAAGGTGTTCACCGGCCAGGACGGCAAGATCGTCCCGCTGGCCGAGACCATCCGCGGCTTCAAGGGCATCTTGAACGGCGACTACGACCACCTGCCCGAGCAGGCCTTCTACATGGTCGGCACCATCGACGAGGCCGTCGAGAAGGCCAAGACCCTGCAGTAACCACCGGCTGAAGGCACGCAACAGGAACACTCCATGGCAGGCAAGACCATCCACGTCGACATCGTCAGCGCCGAGGGCGAGATCTTCGCCGGCGAGGCCGAGATCGTGTTCGTGCCCGCCACGGAGGGCGAGCTGGGCATCACTCCGCGGCACGCGCCGCTGCTCACCCTGATCAAGCCGGGTGAGGTGCGGGTGAAGACCGCCGAGGGCGAGCAGTCGGTGTTCGTGTCGGGCGGCGCGCTGGAGATCCAGCCGAACCGGGTGACGGTGCTGGCGGATACCGCGATCCGTGCGCACGACATCGACGAGGCCGCCGCACTGGCCGCGAAGCAGCGCGCCGAGGAGGCGCTGGCGGGCAAGATCGACAAGATCGACCAGGCGCGGGCGCTGGCGGAGCTGGCGCAGGCGGCGGCCCAGCTCAAGCTGCTGGAGAAGATCCGCAAGACCCGGGCCTGATCGCCCGGATCTCCCGGGCTTCCAGGCCGCGCTGGCACGGCCTGCAGGCCCGCTCCCCCATCTCCCTTATGGGCTGCCCGGGCCGTCCACGGCCGGATCGGGCATCATCTGCCGCATGCAGCTGCGGACCGTCGATGCGCGTCGCTACGTGACTCCCCTGAAGGAGGGCGGGTCGCTGCCGGCCATCGTCGAGGGGGATGACTCGGGGCTGTACGTGCTCAAGTTCCGCGGCGCGGGGCAGGGGCCGAAGGTGCTGGTGGCCGAGCTGCTGGCAGGGGAGATCGGGCGGGTGCTCGGGCTGGACGTGCCCGAGCTGGTGCTGATGACGCTGGATGCGGAACTGGCGCGCACCGAGGGGGACCCGGAGATCCAGGCGCTGATCAAGGCCAGCGCCGGGCTCAACATCGCCTATGACTACCTGCCGGGATCGGTGACCTTCGATCCACTGGTGTGCCCGCCGGACGCGGAGCTCGCCTCGCGCATCGTGTGGTTTGATGCCCTGACCACCAATGTCGACCGCACGGCAAAGAACGTGAACATGCTGGTGTGGCACCGCAGGCTGCGCCTGATCGACCATGGCGCGGCCTTCATCATGCAGCATGACTGGGATTCGGCGCTCGCGCGGGCGCGCGATCCGTTCAAGCGCATCCGCGACCACGTGCTGCTGCCGCTGGCGAGCCGCGTGATGCAAGTGGACGCGGAGCTGGCCGCGAAGCTCACGCCCGGCGTGCTCGATGGCATCGTCGGGGCCATCCCGGCGGAATGGCTCGCGGAGTCCGGCGGCGAGGCGCGGCGCGCCGTCTACCTGGAGTACCTGCAGCGGCGCCTCGAAGCGCCGCGCGAGTTCGCGATGGAGGCCCAGCGTGCCCACGACGCCCTGCGCGTATGACTATGCGGTGATCCGCGTGGTGCCGCGCGTGGAACGCGAGGAGTTCATCAACGCGGGCGTGATCCTCTCCTGCCCGGCGCGGGACTTCCTCGACGCGCGCGTGCACCTGGATCGCGGGCGGCTGCTGGCGCTGTGTCCGGACGTGGACGTGGAGCTGGTGCAGCAGCACCTCGAGGCCATTCCCGCGCTGTGCCGCGGCGGGAATTCCAGCGGCGCCATCGGCCAGTTCTCGCAGCGGCAGCGTTTCCACTGGCTGGTGGCCCCGCGCAGCACCATCATCCAGACCTCGCCGGTGCACAGCGGATTGTCGGCGGATCCGGCCGCGACGCTGGAGCACCTGGTGCGCACGATGGTGCTTCCGCGGCCGGCCTGACCAGGAGGTTCATTTCATGGAAGGCGACACGCCCAGGCATCTCATCGAGATCCGCTACTGCGCCCAGTGCCGCTGGATGCTGCGCGCGGCATGGATGGCGCAGGAACTGCTCTCCACCTTCGACGGCGACATCGAGGCACTCACCCTGCGCCCGGGCACCGGCGGCATCTTCGAGATCCACGTGGATGGCGCGCTGCTCTGGTCGCGCAAGGCGCAGGGCCGCTTCCCGGAGATCACCGAGCTGAAGCAGCTCGTGCGCGACCGCATCGACCCGGCCCGCGACCTCGGCCACGTCGATCGCGTGCGGCGAACCTGATTCCTCAGCGACTGAAGCGCTCGCGGCGCATCTTCTCGTAGCGCTCCGCCAACTCCGCACGCCGGCGCAGCAGGTCGACCAGCTCGGGATTCGCCTCGGTGACCCGCCGAATCTCCTCCTGAAGGTCGCGCTTCATGGTCTCGGTGGTCAGCAGCGCCGGCAGCGGCGCGTTCCAGGCCTGCGGGAAGAACTTGTCCGTGGCGCGCTCCAGGGCGTACCAGTGCTCGGAGCCCTCGGCCTGCAGCGCCCGGATCTCGAACACCGGCCGGCAGTAACGGCGCTCCAGCCGCGTGCCGGTGCGCGCCTCCACGGCGCAGTACACGTCGTAGAGGTCGTTGGAGTTCAGCTCGTTGTAGCGACGGTAGAACTCGTCCTCGAGTCGCGCCATC
>QGUX01000102.1 GCA_003242275.1 Pseudomonadota bacterium
GGAACTCTGGCGGGGTTCAGGGCGGTGACGGCAAGCCCGGTCCCAACATAAGGCCCGTTCCACGAACTAAGGCAAAACGGACCAAGCACGCACCGAGCAGGCAAGGGCGTTTGAATTTCCTATCCGCCGATGGCCACAAGCGCGCTGCCGTGAGCGCTGCTTGCCCTGAACTTTGTCGCCGGCTTGCCAAGAAGTTGCCTGACGGATTCTCTCGTACCAAAGCTGATTCCCCGCTTCGCGGGTCCCAGTGTTCTTCACACACCTGATGCACAGGTGCGCTTGGGACCAATTCTTGGCAACTGATTGAACTGAATTGGAAGTTTCTGTGCCGAGGCGGATTTGGAGGCGACTCGGATGCGAGTCTTGAGCGCTGGAGGCCATTTTGTTCAAAGGCTTGCAGAATCCTCTTCTGAATATTGAAACCTTCATTGAATACACGTATACAAGTACAGGATAGGTTCGTCAGGGGAGTCCCGTGGTCGATCATCTGGTGCGCTATCAGGTGCGTCTGGACCCGCGCGAGGGTGAGCGGGTGAAGAGCTGGGCATACGCGCAGGGCAAGTCCCTGAGCGCCGCGCTTGCGCATCTGGTGGGGCGCGGACTGGACTTCGAGTCAGGCCATTCGCCGGCCTATTTGGCGCGGGTGATCAGCTCCCAGGGCGAGATGATGGATCACCTCGACGCCCGCCTCGGCGGGCTGGAATGGAACGAGGCCGAACGCTTCCAGCTGGTGCTCGGGCACATGCGGTTGCATCAAAGGATCAGCACGGAGATGGTGCACCTGGTACGCGAGTTGTACCTGTGCATGCACGAGAATCACCATCTGCGGAAGGTCATGGAAAGGGTGCGCACGGAGATCGAGGAGGACGCCAAGGTGTACAAGTCCAGCACCGATTCGGCGGGCGTATCGCAGCGCAGTGAGGACAATGAGGCGGTTGAGTACTGATGGCCAAGGCACGCAAGGGTAGGGCGAAAGGCACTGCCGCCGAGGGTGGTGCATGGCCCCGGATGCAGCGCAATACCCGCGCCACGCTGGCGCGTGTGGCGGCGGGCCGGGTGATCAGCAATCACCGTCCGACGGAGGATGCCCAGCGCAAGATCGAGTTGCTGATGGCGACCGTCCGGGTGCTGCAGTTCGATGCCAGTGCGAAGCTGCCGGAGGGCGTGCCGGATACCTACGAGAAGCTCTACGACCGTGCCGTTGGGCAGTTCCTGGAACTCCATGACGCCGAACCAGAGTTTCGGCTGCCGGCCGTGACGGGCTCGACGGCCAAGCGCCGCAGCGTCTGGATCAGGGGCGACTACATGATCCGCATCGAGGCGATTGCGGCAGCCTATCCATGCCCTGTCAGTCGCTTGATCGACGCCGCCATCGATACTTATGTGGACTACTACACGCGCGGCATTGACCCGAAATTGGTCGCTACGCTGATCGGCACGTCGCGGAAGATCCTGGAGGCCAGCGAGGCGACGGGCGAGGTGCTGCGGGAGCGGGAGCGCAAGGCCCGCAAGCTGATGCGGACGGGGAAGGTTTGAGGGGAAGGCAGGCCCCCGGACGGACAGGGGGAGCCTGTGCGCCGGTCCACGTCCTGGTTGCCGGACTCTGGCACAATTGTCCCGCGAAGCCGTCCGCATACGCCCTGTCATGGAGCATTGATCATGCCAGCTGTATTCAAGCAAGAAGCCCACAAGCTCGTCGAAGAGATGCCGGAATCGGCAACCTGGGATGACCTCATCTATCGCGCGGTGGTGCGAAAGGAAATCGAGGCCGGCCTTGCCGACAGCAAGGCGAATCGCGTAACGCCGGTGGATGACGTGCTTCGCGAGTTCGGCTTGGCTTCGTGAAGGTAGTCTGGACTGATCGCACTAAGGCCCGGCTTCGCATTATCCGTGACTATATCGCCCGGGATTCCCCGAGGGTTGCGGATGACGTGGCGCGCAGGTTGCTTGAGCGTTCGCGTCAACTTGAAGTGCTGGCCAGGTCGGGGCGCCAGGTGCCGGAATACCAGCGTGACGACGTTCGTGAACTGCTCGAAAGGCCCTATCGCATCATCTACGTGATTCTTGCCGAGCGCATCGACGTGATCTCGGTGATGCACTACCGCCAGCTGCTGCCTGACGATCTGCAGGACCTTGGCGACGAATCCAGTTAGGCTCGCCCCTCAAGTCCCCGACTTCTCCCCAGTGGCAAATCTTGTGGCAAATCGCGGGATTCGAGGGGTACGGAGGGGATTCACGTCCGCGGCAAATCAGTAACTTACTGATCCTGCAAGCGCCTCCGCCGGATTCGAGTCCCGTCCGCTCCGCCATCTCCTCCTTCCCTGCTTCCGCTGTTTTCCTGCAGCATCGGCGCGGGCATCCGCCCGGTGAGCCAGCCCGAGACGTGAAGCCAGACGTTCCGCAGCCCGCACTCAAGGACTCCTTCTTTCCAGCCGCCCGATACCGCGAGGTGGCCCGGCTGGTGCGCGGCCTCTGTCCGGCCTTCGACGAGCGCGCCTTCCTGCGCCATGCGCTGCGGGACCTCGACGCGCTGTCGCTGATGCAGCGGCTGCGGCGCATGAGCGAGAGCCTGCATGCGGCGCTGCCAGGGGACTTCCATCGCAACCTCGCGGTGCTGCGCGAACTGGCGCCGCTGCTGCCGGCGGGGTTCGGCACCCTGTTCCTGCCGGACTATGTCGCGCTGTATGGCCGGCACGATCCCGCCGCGTCGCTGGACGCCCTGCGCTACTTCACCCGCTTCGGCTCCTCGGAATTCGCGGTGCGCGAGTTCCTGCGCGATGACCTCGGCGGCACGCTGGCGACGCTGGTGGAGTGGGCGCACGACGAGGACGAGCATGTACGACGCCTGGCCAGCGAGGGCACGCGCCCCAGGCTCCCCTGGTCCTTCCGCATTCCCGAACTGGCCGCCAACCCCGGCCTGGCCGCGCCCATCCTCGAGGCGCTGCGCGCCGACCCCAGCCTGTATGTGCGCAAGTCGGTGGCGAACCACCTCAACGACATCACCCGCGCCCACCCGCAATGGGTGCTCGACCGGCTCGAGGCCTGGCCGCGCGATGACGCCCGCACCGCCTGGATCGTGCGGCGCGCGCTGCGCACGCTGGTGAAGGCCGGTCATCCCCGCGCGCTGGCGCTGATCGGCGCGGGATCGAAGGCCCGGGTGCGTGTGCGGCGCTTCGAGGTCGGGCCGGCGCGGCTGCGCCTGGGAGAAAGGCTGACGCTGGCGCTCGAACTGGTGTCGACCGCCCGGGCCGGACAGCGGCTGGTCGTGGACTACGCCATCCACTACGTGCGGCGGTCGGGGACCCGCGCCAAGGTGTTCAAGTGGAAGGAGGTCACGCTGGCGCCGGGTGAACGGATCCTGCTTACGCGCAGCCAGCAGATCCGCGACTTCTCCACGCGCAGGCATCACCCGGGCCGCCATGTCGTGGAGGCGCTGGTCAACGGCGCCAGGGTCGCTGCCGCTGCGTTCCACATCGTCCGGCAACGCCGCTGACCGCCCGCCGGAGCGGCATCGACAGATCGGGCATTTCGGCGGGATGGAAACATGGATTGGACGGTAGAGGGATTCCGGGCGAATGCGTGAACTGAACTGGTTCGAACCGGGAGGAGGCTGTACTCGCAACGACCTGTTGGAGTTGGAACGTTCACTGGGCCTGACGTTACCTTCAGACCTGGAGGAGTTGCTGCTGTCGCATTCCGGAGCGACCAATCCACAGCTGCCGCCTGGGGTGATTCCGGTCATCGCGACAGGCTGGGGCCCTTATGTCTGTCTGAGGGCTCTGGGCGGGGGCAATTCCGACGTGGTCTATTTCCGGCCAGGAGAGGATGAACCGATTATTGGCATCGCGGGAAGTTTTTCGGAGCTGTTCGACCGGCTTCGTGTGCCGGAAGACGAAGAGGACGAGCGAGAGATGCGGACGGCTTGGAGTCCGTGGTTCCCGGGTCAACATCCCCGCTGACCGCTGACGGATCTTCGGATCCAGCCCGTGTGTCGCCGGGTCGCTCGCCGGTAGCATGGCGGGCTTCGCGACGCTGAGATGGTCCCGGCCGCCGGTTCCTCGACTGCGCGGTCCTGCGGCAGGTGTTCAGCCCAGGGCGAGCAGGGTCCCGGCGTAGCGGCGACCGAGTTCGCGGTAACCGGCCGGCGTGAAGTGCAGGCGATCCGGCCTGCTCTCGCATCCCTTCGATGACACCACATGCGCCGTGGGCACCACCTTCGGCAGCTGCGCGATGATTTCGTTGACGCTGGCGGCAGCTCCCTGCTGGTCGGCGTTGACGGTTTCCCCCGCCAGCAGCGGCACGCCGGCCGCGTCCAGCTTCAGGTCGTCAAGCAGGTTGCGGTAGATCTTCGCCACCTTTTCCGGCCAGGCATGGTCATTGGTGTTCGACTCTCCCTGGTGGAGCAGCACGCCCTTGATCACGCCGCTCCTCATCGCCACGCGTGCCATCTCGACCAGGTGCTGGTATGGATTGCCGCCGTAGCCTTCGATGATGGTCTTCATCCACGGCGCGGCCGTGGCGGCGTAGGAGTCAAACGTATCGCGGTCGAACAGTTCGATCCTGCAGCCGGCCACGGCGACGTTGACCACGCCCACCCGCACCCGTCCCGGCAGCCGCGCGACCAGCGTGCGCCCGAAGTAGTCGGCCGGGCAGAGCCCGGTGGAGCTGCGGCACAGGGGAGGCACCGCCGGGTACCACTGCCCCTTCCTGCGCCCGAGGTCGGGGAAGTCCACCGCGGCCAGCATCTGGAAGCGCGGATCGACATCGACCTTGTCCTGCTCTTCGATGCCCGGGAAACCTTCCATGTTCGACTGGCCGAAGGCGAGATAGATGTGGAAGTCCGGGTCGGCGCCGACGGGCTGCCCGGCGCCGAATGCCCTGGGCGCGGGTGCGCCCAGCAGTGCGGCGCCAGAGGCGGCGGTGGCGAGCAGGAACCTGCGGCGATGGATCGGCTGCGGCATGCAAGACTCCTTGTCTCTGCTGGCGGCTGCCCGTGGGCAGTTGCCCTGGATCCGGGAATGTCCTGCACCGATTCTAGAGGCATTCCATGCTGCTTCGGGCGGCCGGTCGCATTGCGGGCGGATGGTCCTGGGGAACCGGTGGTGGCGTCAGGGCAGGGCGGCCTGATCGCCGCCATGCCGCGACGCGATTGCCGATGCGCACGCCCGCCGGTAGGCTCGGGCGAAAACAAGGCTGCCGGCCCGCGGGAACCTGCGACGGCCAGGGTGGCCGGATCCGCGGGGGCTCCTGATGAAGATGCATCGTTTCCTGTCTCCTCTTGCCGCCGGGCTGGTGGTGCTGTGGGCCGGCGGCTGCGCCTGGAATGACGGCAAGGTGCCGCCACCCGATCTCACCGGCGTATGGACCAGCGCCGATGGGGCCTCCGGCCGTCCTGGCGGCAGCGTGGTCGAGACGCCGCCGATGAATCCCGGGGCAAAGCGGCGTCACGAAGCCTTCAATGCGATTGTCTCTCCCACCGGCGACACGCCCGGCGGCGTCTGCCTGGGCGCCGGCATGCCGGCGGTGCTGCTCGGCGCCGGAGGCTATCCCATGGAGATCATCCAGCGTCCCGAGCAGGTCACGATGATCTTCGAGCTGCACGGCGAGATCCGCCGCATCTACTTCGGCGAGCGCAACATGCCCGAGGAGGATCGGGTGCCCGGTCGCAACGGCTATTCGTCCGGGCGATGGGAGGGCGACACGCTGGTGGTCGAGACCAACAACCTGGTGGAGCAGCTCGACCAGCGCAGCACGCCGCATTCCGCCTCCGCCACCATCGTAGAGCGCTACCGGCTGGACGGGAAGGACGAGCAGGGGCGGCGCATCCTGGTGGCCGAGGTCACCATGAACGACCCGGAGTTCTACACCGCGCCGGTGGTGTTCACGCGCCGCTGGGCCGAGGTGCCCAATGGCCACCTGCTGCCCTACGAGTGCAACGAGGAGCTGTGGATGGACCGTGTCGAGTCGCTGGCGAAGAAGGCGGGCCTGGACATCCCCTGACCGTGTACAGTCTGCAGGTTCCACCGGCACGAGTGACGAAGCGAATGAACAGGTTCTCCCGGATGCTGGTGCTCGCTGCCCTCGCGGCCGTCCCGCTGCTGGCCGGCGCGCATGCCAGCCTCAAGAGCTCGGCGCCCGCGCAGGGCAGCCGCGTCACGTCGCCCTCGAAGCTGGAAATGCACTTCTCCGATACGGTGCAGCTGAAGTCGGTGACCCTCGCGAGGAAGGGCGATGCGGCGGCGCGCCCCGTGAAGCCACTGCCCGAGGAGTGGGGCAGCCACTTCTCCCTGCCGCTGGAGCCGCTGCAGGCCGGCGACTACGAGGTGACATGGACCGTCGACACGGACGACGGCCATGCCGCCACCGGGAAGATCCGCTTCACCGTGGTCGCCGCCGGCGGCGAGTGACTTTCCGGGCAGTTGATACCGCCGCTTTTTTCGCCCTGCGGTCGGAGTGCGCGCCCCGCCTGTAACTGCAGCGGCAGCAATGTCGGAGAATCGTCGACGCGCACATTTCTTCCACACTTGCCCTCCAGACTTGACCGCAGAGGAATCCAGCGAAGCAAGGAGTCGGGCACCGGGATTCGGTATGCGGCGCAGCTGCGGACCCGCGCGGTTTCGCCGGGAGATCCAGCGAGTCTCCCTGCCAAACCGAAGGAAGCGTTCTGTGGCCCCTCGCCGAAGCTTCGCGCTATCCTCTCGCCGGAATAAAAGGGGTCTTCGTTCCATGAAGAAAGATGGGAACACGGGGTTTCATGTCATGAGTAATCGCAATCGGCAATTCCTTGTCGCATTGATCATTCCAGCCATTTCCCTCGCGGGAATGGCCGCTGTCGCCGAAGCGGCTCCGATGCGCTGGTCTGATCCCGCCACCTGGCCGGACCGCAAGGTGCCGGGCGCGGGTGACAAGGTCACCATCGAGCAGGGCAAGGAAGTGATCCTGGACGTCAGCCCGCCGCCGCTGAACGGCCTGTCCATCAACGGCAAGCTGGTCTTCTCGAACGACACGGACCTGGAACTGGTCACCGAGTGGATCATGCTGCACGGCGAGCTGCAGATCGGGACCCCGGCGAGGCCCCACACGAAGAAGGCCACCATCACCTTCACCGACAACGTGAAGGGCGAGGAGGTCATGGCCGGCATGGGTGACCGCGGCATCATGATCTCCGGCGGCACGCTGAGCCTGCATGGCGACCGCACCAACACCTGGACCAAGCTGGCGAAGACGGCCGAGGCCGGCGCCACCACCATCGAGGTGCTCGACGCGTCCCAGTGGCGCGCCGGTGACGAGATCGTGCTGGCCTCCACGGATTACAACCCGCGCCAGGCCGAGCGCCGCACCATCCGCGCCATCAGCGGCAACACCATCACGCTGGATCGCCCGCTGGAGTACATGCACTTCGGCAAGATCACCTTCGGCGTGGACGAGCGCGGCGAGGTGGGCCTCCTGACGCGCAACATCGTGATCCGGGCCTCCGACGACGCCGAGCAGAGCTACTTCGGCGGCCACATCATGGCCATGCCGACCAGCAAGATGTACATCTCGGGCGTGGAGCTGTACCGCATGGGCCAGCACCTGACGCTGGCGCGCTACCCCATCCACTGGCACCTGGTGGGCGAGGGCACGGGGCAGTACATCAAGAACGCCTCGATCCACGACACGTACAACCGCTGCGTGACCGTGCACGGCACCAACAACCTCCGGATCGAGAACAACGTGACCTACAACACCGTGGGCCACTGCTTCTTCCTGGAGGACGGCATCGAGACCGGCAACCAGTACGTGCGCAACCTGGGCATCCAGACCAAGTGCCATCCCACCAACGAGTGCGTGCCGACCAACCTGGCGGCCGCGGGTGAGCGCCGCGCCAGCGGCAATGGCCAGGCCTCCAAGGACGTGCTGATCCCCTCGGACAACACGGCGGCCACGTTCTGGATCACCAATCCGAACAACCACTACATCGACAACGTGGCCGCGGGTTCCGACGCCAACGGCTTCTGGCTGTCGCTGGCCGAACATCCCACCGGCGCCTTCGACGGCACCGAGGAGAGCAAGAGCGTGTGGCCGCGCCGCACGCGCTTCGGCATCTTCCGCGGCAACGTCGCGCACTCGAACTATGACGGCTTCATGTTCGACCGCAACGCCGGCCCGGACGGCCGCTTCAGCGTGACTGGCAGCTCGCACACCGCGCTGGCCAATCCGCAGGACCCGAACAGCGAGGCGATCCCGTCCCTGTTCGAGGACCTCACCGCCTACAAGAACCGCAACGGCGGTATCTGGGGCCGCGGCGAGATGCACTACTTCCGCAACGTGAAGTTCGCGGACAACGCCATCGGCTACACCCATGCCTCGGGCGCCTTCGGCCGCTACGCCTATACCTCGAAGGTGGTCGACTCGCTGTTCGTGGGCGAGACCGAGAACGTTGGCAACCCGCGCACGGCGGAGGAGAAGGCCTACGGCCGCAGCCTGCCGAAGCCGGAGCTGCCGGACTTCCCGATCCGCGGCTACGAGTACTACGACTACCGCCACGACGTGGAGAACACCACGTTCGTGAACTATGTGGACAACCCGACCCGCGAGGCCGGTGCGATCTCCTACCTGCTGTACACCAGCTTCGGCGTGAGCACGAACAACGCGGTCGAGAACGTCAAGTTCGTCAATGCCAAGCCGGTGCACTTCCCGAAGATGGAGCGCAAGTGGGGCAATGACAACGGCGGCAGCACGGCCTACAAGACGGCGGTGATCCGCGACCGTGACGGCTCGTTCGGCATGGGTCCGGATTCCTATGTGCTGATCCATGACGGCGTCAACGACAGCGTGGCGGTCAGCGAGGATGCCTGCCGCATCGAGCGCTCCTGGAACGCGGCCGTGTGCCGTGGCGACGTGGGTCGCCTGAGCTTCGGCGGCGGCGGTGGCGGCTTCGGTGGCTTCGGCGGCGGCGGTGGTGGCGGCTTCGGCCCGCCGCGCAGCGGTGGCCCGGGTCCTGCCGGCAATGCCGCGGGTGCGCAGGCGCCCGCTCCGGGGGCTGGTCCGGGAGCCGGGCCGGGCGGCTTCATGGGCCCGCCGCCGGGTGGCGCGGGTCCGGGTGCCGGTGGTCCCCCGGGGGCCGGCGGTCCTCCGGGCGGCGCCCCGCGCGGTGGTGGCTTCGGCGGCTTCGGTGGTGGCGGCGGTGCTCCCGCCCAGCCGCCGGTGATCCTGACGCACAAGGGCAAGCAGTTCACCGTCACCGGCAGCACCAACGTGCGCGCTGGCACCGAGATCAAGGTGGCCACCGAGCGCGAGTCGCTGAACCTCAACGTGACGGAGCTGGATACCGGCTCGTGGGTGATCTTCGAGCTGCCCGGCTTCACCAAGGCGGCTGCGGGCAACGAGGTGAAGAGCCTCGACGCGCTGCGCAAGGCCACCGCCACGTCCTACTACAAGAGCAAGGACGGGCTGTGGGTGAAGCTGGTCTCGCCGGGTGACAACGGCCGCGGTGCTCCCGGTGGCGGAGCCAGCCTGCAGGTCAGCCGCTAAGGTTCAAGCCCTGGCGTGACAACGAAGCCCCTGGTCTCGCGAGAGGCCGGGGGCTTGCTGTTTCCGGTGGGGCGAAAGGGAGGGAGGCTGGCCTGCTCGCTCCCGCGGCGCAGACCGACCCCGTCCCGGTCCGATGGCGCGCTACTGCTGCGCGCCGCCGGCGCCCCGCGGGCCGCCACCACCGAACCCGCCCGGTCCAGCACCCCGCGGCGGCAGCGTGCCGCCCTCGGCCAGGATCTTCATGTTGGCCAGCGCGCGCTCGAACAGCTGGCGGCGCATGTCCCGCTCGCGCTCGCGCGCGGCATCGTCCGGCAGCTGCGAGTTGTCCCAGACCAGCGTGTAGACGATCTTCGACGTGCTGGCCGTCAGCGGCCGGGCTTCCATGGTGCCGTGGTACAGGTCGTAGGGGCGGCCCTCGATCACCGGCTGCGTGTAGGTGTATGACAGCTCGGTCTTGCCCACCAGGATCTCGTTGCCGATGGAGCGCACGGCGCCCACTTCGCCATCCTGGCCGGACAGGAGGGTGCAGGGCATCTGGAACCACTCGCCGATGTCGCAGAACTTGCCGACGCGCTTCCACACTTCCGCGGCCGGGCGGTTGATCTCGATCTCGAACACCATGGTGGTGTAGGTGGGGTTGGGCACCGCCAGCGGGCCCATCGGCGGGGGCCCACCCGCGCCCGGACCGGCGCCGCCACGTGCAGGTCCCGGCGCCTGCGCGAAGCCCGCCGTCGCGCACAGCGCGCTGATGGCCGCCGTGAGCGCCATCCCCCTGAAATGCTTTCTCATGAATCGCTCCCTGGAATGAATCAACCGACAGGACCTGCGCAGGCATGCGCCGGACCCGGCGGGAATAGTAACCAGCCGCGGGCCTGCGCGAGGGAGCAAGTGGGGTACCCGGCAGCGGGGGAATCCTTCCCGCCGCCTCAGTAGCGCACGTTCACGCGGATGTCGCCGGCGCCGCCGGCGCGCGCCGCCAGCACCTGCTCGCCCACGCGCTCGAACATCAGGTCCACGCGCACGCCGCCGACCTCGAGCCAGTCCACCCACAGCCGGTCCACGCCGGGCGGCAGCTGCGGCCGCTCGATGGTGACCTCGCCGCGGGCCGCGTCGATCGACAGTCCCAGGCAGGCCTGCAGCAGCATGAACACCGAGCCCGCCGACCAGGCCTGCGGCAGGCAGGCCACCGGATAGGCGACGGGCGGTTCGCCCACGGTGCGCTGGAAGCCGCAGAACAGTTCGGGCAGGCGCATGCCGAAGTGCGTGGCGGCCTCGAACACCTCGCCCAGCAGGCGCGCGGCCTGGCGTCGCGCGCCGTAACGGGCCATGCCGGCCGCGCACAGGGCCACGTCATGCGGCCACACCGAGCCGTTGTGGTAGGACATGGGGTTGTAGCGCGGCTGGTCGGCGGCGAGCCGGTCGAACACCCAAGTCCCTACACAAACCTGCTCTTTATACACTTTTCCAAGCCACAAAA
>QGUX01000336.1 GCA_003242275.1 Pseudomonadota bacterium
TTCCTGGGCCCGGAGATTTGTTTAAGAGACAGGGAGATCACCCTGCGCGAAGGACGCAACCGCCAGGTGCGGCGCATGACCGCGAAGGTGGGATTCCCCACGCTGAGGCTGATCCGCTGGTCCGTCGGCGGCGTGACGCTGGAGGACCTGCCGCCGGGGCAGTGGCGCGAGATCCAGCCGCGGCTGCTGTTCTCAGGCCCCGCCTGAAGGGGCGGGCTGGAGCCTCGCCAGGTCCTCGGGCGTATCCACGTCGATCGCGGCCGAGGGCATGCCCACGCGCACGGTGCGGTCGGCCAGGCGATGCAGCAGCGGCCTCGCGCCGATGTCGCCGCGCAGTTCGAGCAGGGCGGGGAAGTACAGCGCGGGGAAGATGGCCGGCACGCCCACGTGGCTGCCATGGCTCGCCGCGACGATGTGTTCGGGCTGCCGCTGCCATTGCGCGACCAGGCGCCGGAGGTCGAAGGTCGTGACGGCCGCCTGGTCGGCAAGGGTCACCAGCACCCCTTCGGTGCTGCCCGGCAATGCCGCCACGCCGGCGCGCAGCGAGCTGGCCAGTCCTTCCTCCCAGCGTCGGTTGACGACGATGCTGGCCGTGCTGCCGCGCAGCCGCGGTGCGACCTCGGCGGCGTGGGCGCCCAGCACCACGGTGACCGCATGGCCGGCCACCTCCGTGGCGCGTGCCACCGCTGCCTGCAGCAGGGTCTCGCCGCCCAGGCGCGCGAGCTGCTTGGGACCGCCGAAGCGGCGACCGGCGCCGGCCGCGAGCACAAGCACATGGGGTATGGGTCCGGATGCCATGATTGTGTGGCCGTTGCTTGCGCGGGTGCCGGGCGACCTTTAGAGTTCGCAGGTTTTTTCCTATTAAACAGCAACTTCGGCCCCGGAAGCGATGCAAGCAGCAAAATCGAGCGCGGCGGCGGGCGGCGCATGGGTCGTCCACAAGTTCGGCGGCACCAGCGTGCGCGACGCATCCTGCTTGCGCAGGGTGGCCGACATCATCGACTCCCAGCCCTCGCCGCGCGTGGCGGTGGTGCTGTCGGCAGCCAAGGGCGTCACCGACGTGCTGCTGTCGCTGGTGAACATGGCGGCGCGCCAGGATGCCGGCGTCGCCGACGAGATTGCCGCGCTGCGCGAGCGCCATCGCGCCATCGCCGAGGACCTGCTCGAGGCCGCCGCCGCGAAGCGGTGGCTGGAGCGCTTCGATGCCGACTGCGCCGACCTCGCCGGCGTGCTGCACACCACCAGCCTGCTGCGCTCCTCGGCGCAGAACGTGCGCGACCTGGTGGCCGGCTACGGCGAGCTGTGGTCCAGCACGCTGTTCACCGCCTTCCTGGAGCAGCGCCGCGGCGGCCGCCCGGCCGTGCGCTGGCTGGATGCGCGCCAGTGCGTGGTGGTGGAGTGGGGGGCACTGGGTCCCACCGTGCAGTGGGACATCTCCCGCGCGCAGCTCGCCGACACCGGCGCGGCCGACTTCGACGGCACGCTGGTCATCCCCGGCTTCGTGGCGCGCGATCCGCGCGGCGTGCAGACCACGCTGGGCAGGAACGGCAGCGACTTCTCCGCCTCCATCTTCGGTACGCTGCTGGAAGCCTCGGCCATCCACATCTGGACCGATGTCGATGGCGTGCTGTCGGCGGACCCGCGGCGCGTGCCCAATGCGCAGGTGATCGACCAGCTCTCCTACAACGAGGCCATGGAGCTGGCGTACTTCGGCGCCAAGGTGATCCATCCGCAGACCATGGCGCCGGCCATCGGGCGCGAGATCCCGATCTACATCAGGAATACCTTCGCGCCGGACAACCCGCACACGCTGATCTGCGCCCGGCCGGCCTCGGAGCTGATGGTCAAGGGCATCACCTCCATCGAGGACGTGGCGCTGGTCAGCATCGAGGGCGCCGGCATGATCGGTGTGCCCGGCACCGCGCACCGCCTGTTCGGCGCGCTGCGCGAGGAGGGCATCTCGGTGATCCTGATCTCGCAGGGCAGTTCCGAGCACTCGATCTGCTGCGCGGTGCCGGCCGGCGAGGCCGACCGCGCCGAACGCGTGGTGCGGGCGGCCTTCCTGCGCGAGCTGGCAGAGGGCCAGATCCAGAGCGTGGAGACGGTCAAGGAACTGGCCATCCTCGCCGTCGTCGGCGACGGCATGGCCGGCACGCCCGGCGTCTCCGCCAAGGTGTTCAACGCCCTGGGACAGGCCGGCATCAACGTGCGCGCCATCGCGCAGGGCGCCTCCGAGCGCAACATCTCGGTGGTGGTGGAGGGCCGGCAGGTCACGCGCGCGCTGCGCGCCGTGCACGCCAGCTTCTACCTGTCGCCGAACACCCTGTCGATCGGCGTGATCGGCCCGGGCACCGTGGGCCGCGTACTGCTCGACCAGCTCGCCGGCGAGCAGGCGCGCCTGGCGCGCGAGTTCAAGCTCGACCTGCGGGTGCGCGGCATCATGTCCAGCCGCCGCATGCTGCTGTCCGACCGCGGCGTGGAACTGGCCGACTGGAAGCGCCAGTTCCACGCCTCGGACACGAAGGCGGACCTCGCGCGCTTCGTCGAGCACGTGCGGGTGGACTACCTGCCGCATACCGTGATCATCGACTGCACCGCCGACGAGGAAGTGGCGCGCCACTACGCCGACTGGCTGGCCGCCGGCATCCACATCGTCACGCCGAACAAGAAGGCCAACAGTGCCAGCATGCAGTACATGGAGGCGCTGCGCGCCGCGCGCCGGCAGGGCGCCTCGCATTAC